>JAFLUT010000110.1 GCA_022508665.1 Prevotellaceae bacterium
CTTGAATTTATATAAATATAACCTATATTTTATAAAACATAAGTTATATTTTAAGGGAGCATGCGGCTGAGACCGATTTATTGATGCTGTGGACGAAGGAGGTCGTTGACGGTCTTGACGGGGTTGAATGTGCCGAGAGGCACCTCCACGAAGATAGTGTTCCAGTCGCTCATGGCACCGTTCCACAGTCCGGGCAGTTCAAGGGCTTTTAGTTCCTTGCCGTCCTTGCTTTTGCTGGAGATGAAACCTGTCTGTGGGTCGACATATTTGGTAAGGTCGAACTTGTTGCCTTTGTAGTCTTTCACGGCACAAACGAGGTCAACGGGGTTGAAATGTGTGCCGTTTTGGAACATTTTGAGATATTCTGCGTTGTCTTTGTCAATCTGGCTGCTTTCGAGGATTTGCAGGCTGATTGTGCCGTCTTGGTTGTAGGCGAGGAATGGGCCTCCGCCGGGTTCTCCTACGTTTTTCACCATGCCGCACACACGCATTGGGCGGTTCAGTTTCTTCCTCAAGTAGATAGCGAGTTCGGCATCCTCTAACTCTTTCAGTTCGGGGTTGCGACACGAGAGTTCGTCACGCATGAAGCGGATGATTTCTTCCAGTTGGGCATGAGTGTATGCTCCGCTGTCGAGCAGTCTGAGGTATTCAAACGCCTTCTTCTGTTTGCTCACCAGCACTCCTGCTATGAGTTTCTTGTATTCAACAGTCTCTGGCTTCAGTCGGTCAGGCACCACGTTGTCGATGTTCTTGATGAAGATAATGTCGGCGTCAAGGTCGTTGAGGTTTTCTATCAACGCTCCGTGACCGCCGGGGCGGAACAGCAGTTTGCCGTCTGTGCCACGGAAGGGGGTGTTGTCCGTGTTTGCCGCAATGGTATCTGTGCTTGCCTTCTGCTCCGAGAATGTTATTGAGTATTTCACTCCAAACTTCTGCTCGTATTTCGGTGAGACCTTTGCCACAAGCGCCTCGAACAGTGGACGATGCTCGGGGCTTACGGTGAAGTGTACGCTCACGCATCCGTCCTTGCCTCCTGCGTAGAGAGCGCCTTCCACCAGATGCTCCTCCACAGGTGTGCGCGCTCCGTCATCATATTTGTGGAATTTCAGCAAGCCTTTTGGCAACTTCCCATAAGCCAAACCTTCCTCACCAAGCAGTGTTGCTATGGCAGTTTTAACAGTATCGTCTCCGCTGTTCTTTGCAATGGCATCCTTCAAATCGTCGATGAAGGCGAATTTGTTGAGGCTGTCTTCAAAAGTCTTGATAAAATCAGTCTTTTCTTCATTGTCGAGATACTCGAAAAGGTTCTTGAACATGCGGCTCGCTGCTCCCGATGCAGGCACAAACTTCAACACCTTTCCGTCTCCCTCCAAATAAGTGTTCCATGCTTCCAGATACGCTTTCTTGTCATCCTCACTCGGCACCGTGATGCCATTCTCTGGCGATGCAGCCCCTGCTAATTTAAGCCACGGAAATCCTGTCTTGAAACACTCTAACTGCGCATTAAGTTTATCCTCCGAAATGCCTCTCTGGGCAAGGAAATCTCTATCTTCCTTTGTAAGCATAACTCTCTAAATTTTATATATAAGATTAAATTTGTGGTCAAAGATAAACATAAAAACCGAAATATCCAAGTCTTTCGGCATAATCTTTGTTTAGTGTTTTCTGCTGTGATAGTCGGGGCGTATGTCGGCGAAGTGTTGCAGGTCGTAGTCGTGTTCGTTTCGGTAGATGATAGCGATGCTGTCTATCTGGTAATCAGTGTTGAGAATGTGGCGCTGGTAGAGGTATTTGTGTATTGCTGTGAGGATGTGTTGCATCTTTCTTTTGTCGATAGCGAGTTGAGGGTCGCCGTATTTGTCGGAAGAGCGTGTTTTTACTTCGATGAAATGCAGCCTATTGTTTTTGGTGGCTACGATGTCAAGTTCGCATCCTTTGTGTAGGTTCCAGTTGCGGTCGAGGATTTGGTAGCCATGATTGATGAGGTATAAACCTGCGATTTCTTCACCTGCCAAGCCTATTTCCTTGGCTTGGATTTTACTGTTTTTGATGACGGCTTTTTGTTCTTCGATGTAATGGGCAAGGTCTTCTTGGGATATTCTTTTGGCTTCAGAATATATGTGGATGACTTGGCAGTAGTCTTTGAGGTATTGACCGATGAGGGTGTATCGAAGGCTATTGGAAGTGTTTCGCTCGTCGTCAATAAGGCAGATAGTGAAGCCTTTCTTTATGCCTGTTTGGATGCGTTCTATGCCTTCTAAGAAATTAGGGGTCTGTATGGCTTTGGAATAAATAATTTTGCCTCGTTTGGTTTGAGTGGTGGAGGGGAATATGCCGAAGTGTTTGTGGAATGGTATATAGGAGATGTTGTGTGATTGTAAGATGTCTTTGAGTTGTTTGGAGGATGTCATGTACGCAGTAGATGTGCCGATAATGGGGCGGCAATCTACAACGCAGTTTATTTCGTAGGGTTGTAATAAGGTTATAAGTTGTGTGGCTTCAATTTGCTCTTTACCGTAAGTGTAAATTGTAGCCTTCTGTTCCATTCAAGGGTGGGAGTGATGAGAGATCTACGGGCAGAGTTCGTTCTTGGGGTTATGCCGATTGCTTGTTTGCCTCCATTTTGTGGAAAAGGGAGATTAGAATAGAGCCAATAATGCCTGAACATAAAGAACCAAGAAGGACGGCTATCTTTCCCGATGAACGGATGATGTTCGTTGTGGCAGGCTCTAATTCTCCGAATGAGAGGGTGTCAACAAATATGGACATAGTGAAACCTATACCTCCGAGGCAAGCAACGGCAAAGAGCATTTTCCATGAAGCGCCTTTCGGCATTGCCCCGACTTTGCATTTTATCGCAATGAAACTGGCAATAGTTATGCCGAATGGTTTACCAAGCAGCAGCCCGAAGAATATGCCCATTCCTACATACCCAATGCCCTCAATCGGTAATGACTGGAAGATGTTGAAGAAGCTTATATCGGGGATTACCACACCTGCATTAGCCAATGCGAAGATAGGCATGATGAGGAAGTTAACCCATGGGTTGAGTGTCTGTTCAAGACGATATGACATGCCTATGGAGTTGTTGGTAATGTTGCTGATGCGTTGTAGGCAATGGCGCTGTGACTCGTTGGGGAAGGTTTGCTCCTCCTCCGAATTGTTATTGTCGACTTTTGATATGGAGATAATGTACTCATTGCAGCAGCGGTTGAGGTATGAGCGACTGAAACGTGCGTTCATAGGTATCATAAATGCCATTACAACACCTGCCATAGTGGAGTGGATGCCTGAATAGTAGAAGAGGAACCACACGGCAATGGCTGGTATGAGATAAAACATCATGCGCTTTTCGCCTAATTTATTCATTATGAATACGAGGAAAAGCAATGCAATCGCTATGCACAGGAGTGGAAGGTTTATGTCTCCGCCATAAAAGAGTGCTACAACAAGTATTGCTCCGAGGTCGTCGGCAATGGCGAGGGCGGTGAGGAATATCTTTAATGAGATAGGTACTTTGTTGCCAAGGATAGACATTATGCCTATGGCAAACGCAATGTCTGTGGCTGTCGGTATTCCCCAACCTCCTGCTGTGATTGTGCCGCTATTAAATAATGTATATATGAGAGCCGGCACGAGCATACCGCCTGCAGCCGCTATTACGGGCAAAAGCGCTTTTTTCACGTTTGAGAGTTCTCCGCATACTATCTCACGTTTGATTTCCAGTCCAACAGTAAAGAAGAATACAACCATGAGAATGTCGTTGATGAATTTCTCAACGTTCATTTCCTTTGGGAAGACGATTGTGAAGTCCTCATTGCTGATTGTTATTGATAGACTGGTCTCAAGAAACTGGTGGTATAGATGAGCCGTGGCTGGCAGGTTGGCAAGTAGCATCGCAACAACGACGCATGCAAGCAGTGTTACGCCGCCAGCCCATGGCTGACTCATGAATTTTTGACCAGTGGTCTTGATTGAATGTGAAGACCTTGTCCAAGTGTATAGCGAAAAAAATCTCATATAATATGTGTTATTCTTTATTTTGCTTTGCTGCTGTTCTGTTGACGCAGGTATTCCTTCGTTGTCATGCCAGTAACACGCTTGAAGAAACGTCTGAAACTGCTGATAGTCAAGAAGTGCAGAGCATCGCTTATTTCACTGATAGTATAGTTGTGTACCATCATCAGCACTCTTGCTTTCTGTATGACTGACTCGTCAATCCATGTGGAAGCGTTCTTCTTGCTGTAACTGATGCAGACGAATGAGAGGTATTTGCTTGATATTCCAAGCAGTTCTGCGTAGAAACGTACATCACGATGCTCTTGCGAGTGCTTGTTGAGTGCCGCAAGGAACTTGCAGTAGATGTCATATTGCCTTGAATTGCTGTCGCCTTTCAGAGGCATTGGGTTATACATGTGTATATTTATGTTCTCTATCAGCAATACGTTAAGCAGATTTCTTAAATAGATGTCTTGGTAATCATATTGTAGGCTAAGAACATCGTTCTTCATTTCGTTATACAACTCAAGAGAGTGCTTCATCTTGTCCTCTGCAATAGGAGAAAGGAAATGGCGCAATGATAACTGTGAGTTGCAGTATGTCATGCCTAAGTCATAATAACTTTGATTTGCAAGTTTGGGGTATATTACCAATGCAAAGTATTTAACATCGAGGCTTTTGCTTTTAACTCTAAAGATGCTTTCGGGCATGATAGTGAATTGCGAGCCTCCTTTTATGACCTCCTCTTTGCCGTTAACCTCAAAAACCATTTCTCCTTCTTGGAGATACAAATAGAACTTCTGATATATTTTCAAGTCCGCGTCTTTCAGTACAGCGTCGAGAGGGTCGTTTCCTTTGAATGTATCGAAAAATAGCAGGAAATTAGGGATGCTTGCTGATGGTGTGATTCCCTCGCCTGTAAAAATGTCCTTATATTCAACGTATCCAGTGTTGCGATATTGTGATGTTGTCATGTTTGGCATAGTTGTTCTGTTTTTTAGATTTCTTTTACAAAGTTGAGAGATTTCCTGTTGTTCTTTTTGATGTACTCATTGGGCGACATACCTGTGACACGCTTGAAGAAGCGTCCGAAGAAACTTTGGCTTGGGAAATTAAATTCTTTGCTCAAAGTCTTGATATTGTCCTCGTGAGCATAAAGTGTCTGCTTGATAGCATGCGTAACGTATTGGTCTATGACCTGCGATGCAGACAATCCTGTGTGTGTCTGAGAAATAGCAGACAAATACTTAGGAGATATGTTGAGTTGACCAGCATAATACTGCACGGAACGCTCCTTCTTGTGATCTCTGCTGAGAATTTCTATGAAGCGTTTGAAGAAAGCGTGCTGCCTTGAATTTGACACATGCTCAATCACCTCTGCGCTTTTAGACGACGCAACAAGTTTTGCTAACGTTGCTGTTTGATATGCTCGCAGCGCCATTTCCTGCATAGGGTAGGGCTTGCGCTGATGCTCATGCTTTATGCGTTTGTAGCATGACAACAGGGTATAAATGCTTTCAGGAGTGAAATGCAGGTGAGTGTATGACAACGCTCTGATGCTTACCTCCTTGCCCAAAGCGGTATGCTCATATATGTCGTTCATTATGTATCCAGATACCATATATGAGAAATAGATACATCTTGACTCTTTGACTTCTACGCTCATGCAAGGCTTTATGGCAATGACATCGTTGGCGCGCATGTCTATTGGCGTGCCGCCTATGACAAGCCTAAGTGTACCTCTAAGTGCTACTATGAAAATGAAGTAATCATAGTTGTATAGCGATTCGTGAGACTGTATGATTGGTTCAGCCTTTTCTTCAAGGTTGTCCATAATGATGTATTTGTCTTCGAAAGAAGAAGCAAAAACATCTTTGGAATGCTTGTTTGTAATAAAATTCTTCAAGTTGGTCATTTGTTTTTAATGTATTAACTCTGTAAACTAACTATTGTTTTTTGTTTGCTCTGTAGTTGCTGCACGCAGTATGAGAGTTGTTGCACCTATCGTGATGATAGCCCCGTCTTCAAGGTTTATGCGGTCTGTGTCACGCAAAATCTCATTCATATAGAATGTGCCTGTATCGCTTGGCGCATCACGTAGGATGTATTGTAGTTGCCCTTTTTTATTTCTTTTTACTGTTATCACGCAATGGAACGTGTCTATACTCGGGTCGCGAGTTTCTATTGGTTTGTTTATATTTGTTCCTTTAAGGTATCGCCCGAATTCATTCTCTCCAAAATCTAACGGTATGACCTGCTTGAAAGCAAACACATTCTCCACCACAACTATGCTACCGTAATCCTGACTGTATGCCTGTTCGTCAAGATGCTTCTCCTCGTGTCTGTCTGCCAATTTTGACTTTCCTATACGGATGCCAAATTCCTTTTTGCATTGCTCGCAGACGAATACAAGAGATTGTCCATCAGTATATTTTGTTTCGTCAAAGACGGTGTAACTATCACATTTTGGACAGCGTACTCTCTTCATGCTTCACACATATTTATTATAGTTCCAATATCCACCCGTCAGCAAATGCGCTGCTTTGTTGTCTGAGTTCCTGCAATGCCTGCTGTGCTGCTGTCTTGTCTGCATAGTTGGAGTACAGTATACGGCTCACATTATCATTCTTCACATATCGTCCTTCTGTAAATCCTTGCTTCGAAAGGTTTTCGATAAAAGCATCTGCGTTAGTCTTATTTACGAAACTTGCAAGCACAATGGCAAACTTCGGCTCTTGCTGTGCAGGAGTCGCAGCAGGTTCTTGTTTCTCCTCTTTTGTAACAGTTTGTTTAGTTACAGTGGGTGTGGTGCTGCTTTCCTGCGTCTTTTTTATTTGGCTTGGCTTTGCTGTTATGTTAGTGGCAGGAGCAATTGGATGTGTGTCATGTGTTGAGTAAAATGTTGCAACTATCGTGTCAGTGTCACTGCTTGTGTTTTTTAATGCTTGGTATGAGAAGCAGAACAATAGAACAATAGCGGCAGCAACAGAAATACCGAAATCGATCCAACGCCTATGCCTATGTCGACGTATGGAACCTCCATTGCATCCTTCTTGGTTTTCCCTTTTTTCAGACTTGCTGTTTGTATTTGTACTTACAGTCATAGCCGATGCTGTACTCAGAGCCTGTTCCACTTGCTTGTCTTTGATGACATCGCTCAATGATTTTATTTCATAAGAATATAAACCATATAAAGAAGGAGTGAGGATGCCTATATTTGACGGAGTGAAAACAATGTTCTGGTTAATATTCTTTCGCAGAACACCGAGTTTGTCAAATGTATATTCTCCCCGTATATCAAGTTCGCAGATAACTTTCTCGATGTCCTGCTCCATTTGTAGATATGCTGCTGGGTAAGAAGCATCGTATGCCGCCATATAAGATTGTACCAGCAGACCGTCATTCATCTGCAATTGCTGATTAAACCGTATAGTCCTATATGGTGGCAGAAACAGAGCGTCGTCATTATTATTGTATTGTGCCTCTGCATGATTGGCAATGAAGCCTCCAATTCCCGGCACAATAACACAATCATGCTCAAGTAATAGCAATTCTATGTGTCTTGATAATGAAATCATGCTACAAAGATAGGTAAAATTTTCTGTTTTATTACGAAAAACGGATTTTTTTTGATGTTTTACCTGATATTTAACACATATATGCCCTTTAAAATGTTTGTTATCGCCTAATAGCATTGGCAATTTTATATGGCAGACATTTGCGACATGCCGTCACTTTTTTGTTCATAATATGCATCTTTTTGATAGATTTTTCTTAACTTTGTACTTGATAGAGAATTTCCTATAATCAGATGACATAAATATCTTTTAGTCGAACTGACACAAATACGCCTCACTTTTTTCTAACAAAAAGAAACTTTCGCAAAAAAAATATGACGGAACTTAAAAGTCGGTAGCGGTAAGCCCCTATATATGATAGTGGTTAGGGTCAAAAGCGGATGGCGGTTGAGAGCAAAAGCAGACAGCCGTTGCCCCGAAAAGTGAACAACGGCTGAGCGAACTAGCAGGCAACTGCCGGCATAGATAATCTGCATTGGCTGACAATTATAATTTGTCACGGCTGACTATTGTAATCGTGAACGGCAGGGCGTTTCAGCG
>JAFLUT010000111.1 GCA_022508665.1 Prevotellaceae bacterium
GCTGACAATTATAAGTTGTCACGGCTGACTATTGTAATCGTGAACGGCAGGGCGTTTCAGCGGTGCGCCGTTGTCGTTATGGACAGAAAAAGGGAAGTTGGGTCAGCCATTGGGTATTTACAATTTACCATTTATTTTACGATTTGGAGATTGGGGTATTTACTCTTGGGCTATTTGGAAATCTATTCCATAACTGTCTGCCTATATGCTCCGCACGCCATAACTCCTCAAATTCTTAAATCCTAAAATTAAAAAATAAATGGTAAATTGTAAATCGTCAAATTGTAAATTAAATCAGTCTCTTCCCACATTCACTCTCACACCCACATATCCAAAAGCGCCATGCACAGGACCCCACAGCATCGTCGGGTCGAAAGTGGCGCTCCACGGGTCGGCTGCGTTGATGATAGTCTGCTTCTGACGCACACCCGTGAGGTTCTCGCCTCCTATATACACTGAGAAATGGCGAAACCAGCGAGTGACCTGCACGTTCAACTGTTCGTAGGCACGGAAACGGCTATCCCACAGACCATCGTGAGGCGTGGGCATACGTCCGCCCCCGTTCAGTTGCAACGTAGCATCAAACTGCCACAGTTCCAGCGGCGTCTTGTAGGTGGCAGTGATGAGCGCCTTGTAGCGGTTAGTCAGCGGCTTCTCCATGAGGCGGCCGCCGAAAGTCGTCTTCACGTCGTTGATGCGGTAGGCAGCCGTCAGTTCCAGCCCTTCGACAACGGGATAGGTGGCATCAATCTGGAACGTGTTGGAGTATGACTTGCCGTCGAGGTTGGCGATGCGTATGACGGAGGGGTCGCTGTCGTAGTCGATGACCGCCTGATTACCAAAGCGAGTGTAGTAGTATTCAGCATTGAGTTTCAGCGTGTTGCCGAAGAGAGGGATGTAGAACGCACTGCTGATGCCGTAGTTCCATGCACTCTCCTGCGCCAGAGGGTCGATGACGAGTTGGCGACCCGAGGCAAGCAGATAGGCGTTTTCCGCCAGCGCATGCACGGTGCGGTAGCCCTTGCCAGCCGAGAGACGAAGGCTGACGATGCTGTTCGGCACGAATTTCAGATGAAAGCGAGGGGTGAAGAACGTGCCGAACAGGCTGCTGTGGTCGGCACGCAGTCCTGCCATGGCAACGAGTTTGCCGTGCAGGTTCAGCGTATACTGTGCGTATGCGCCGGGAGTGGTCTCCTGCTCACGCTGAGCGTCGAAGCCGGCGTTGGCAAGGCACTGCCCGAGGTAGTCGTGGTTGATGGAAAGCCCTGCGGCGAGGTTGTGATGCTCGTCGAAATTCGTCTCGAAGAGCAATTGCCCGTAGGCATTCTTCTCGTTCACACGGTAGGTCTTGATGCCATAGAGGGCATCCAGTTCGTGCATCGACACGTTGCCTATAAGGGCTATGTTCGTGCCATGCTCGGGGTCTATGATGAAGGCATGCTTCATATACCCCTCATAGCGGTCGGTCTCCGTGCTGATTTTGTAGAGCGGTGCAACATCGGTGCTGCCAGCCGCAGCAGCGACGTGTGCCGCCGTGTGGTGGTTCTGTCCGCCTATGCGGTTCTCCTTCAGCAGCCCCAGTCCGCCGTGGAAGATGTAGCGCCCGTTCTGATAGTGCCATCGGTTCTGCAAGTTCCACTGCTCGATGTTAGGCTGGTCGAGGAAAGAGTCCTTGTTGCCGTCGTGGTTATCCCACGAATTCTGGTAGTGCGCCAGCACCTCCGTGCTGAGGTGGTGTCCGAGCATAGTGCTTGCGTCGGCGTTGGCCTCGAAACGTGCCATGCTGTTGCCATAGAGGTTCACGGTCACTCCGTCATCATCCTCGGGCTTCAGATACTCCACGTCAATCTGCCCCGTGATGCTCTCATAGCCGTTGCGCACCGAGGCACTACCCTTCGACACCGATATGCCGCTCATCCACGGCCCCGGCACGTAGTCGAGGGCGTAGGGCGCTGCCGCCCCACGGAAGTTGGGCATATTCTCGGTGAGCATCTGCACGTAAGTGCCGCTCAGCCCGAGGAGTTTTATCTGTTTCGCCCCCGTGGTAGCATCCGACGTGCTGACATCCACCGAGGGGTTGGTCGTGAAACTCTCGCCGAGGTTGCAACACGCCGCCTTGAAGAGTTCCTCTCTGTTGATTTTCACTCCGTTCTCTGCCCCGGGCATGCGCAGCATTCCCGACTTGCGCCCCATCACGGTGACGTCGTCAAGGCTTTGCGCAAGGGTGTCCTCGGGCGCAGACGACGGCGCCGCCTCGGTGTGCGTGTGCAATGCTGATGCCTCCTCCTGCGCCGCTGCCGCAAGGCTGAGCGAGGCGAAGAGGAGGGCTATGACTGTGTTGTGCTTCATGCTTTCTTCCCTTTTTCGGCTACAAAGTTAGGGAAAAGGTTTTGCAATCCGCTTGCAAAAACAGTTCGGTCCCTTAAAAACGACATTTCGCCACAAAAGAAGGTTTTAAGGAGGAATGTTTGGCGCTTTGTATAATAAATGTTAACTTTGTGGCCGAAAAGAGAAGACTAACTAACAAAAAACTAAAAACAAGGATGTATTTATGATATTCATCATCTTCAAACTACTCGGTTCGCTCGCACTGCTCATGTTCGGTATGAAGGCAATGAGCGAAGCCCTGCAGAAACTGGCAGGACCGCAACTGCGACACGTGCTGGGAGCAATGACCACTAACCGCTTCACGGGAGCGCTGACGGGAATGTTCGTCACGGCAGCCGTGCAGTCATCAACCGCTACGACGCTCATGACGGTGTCTTTCGTCAACGCCGGACTGCTCACGCTCTTGCAGGCAATATCCGTCATCATGGGAGCCAACATCGGAACGACCGTCACGGCATGGATCATGTCGCTCGGCTTCTCGTTCAACATTGCCGACTTCGTATATCCCGCATTCTTCATCGGAATAATACTCATATACATGAAAAGCCGCCGCATCATCGGCGACTTCCTCTTCGGCGTCTCATTCCTCTTCCTCGGACTCAGCACACTGAAAGACACGGGGGCGGGGCTGGTGAGCGACCCCGAAGCAGGACAGGCAATAGCAGGATTTTTCTCGCACTTCAACGAGCCGACATTCCTCAACTCATGCCTCTTCCTGCTCATGGGAACGGTGCTGACACTCTGCGTGCAGTCGTCGGCAGCAATCATGGCAATCACCATGATGCTATGCTCCACAGGCGTGCTGCACCTCGACCAAGGCATCATGCTCGTGCTGGGAGAAAACGTCGGCACAACAATCACGTCGAACATCGTGGCGATGAACGCCAACGTGCAGGCAAGGCGCACAGCATTCGCACACACCACGTTCAACATCATCGGAGTAATCTGGGTACTCATACTCCTGCGCCCGTTCTACGGCATGGTGTGCGAGATAGCAGGATTCGACACCTCCATGACCTCCGCCTCGCCCGGCTTCGCCGTCAAGGCATCAATGGTGCTGGCGACGTTCCACTCGGCGTTCAACGTCATCAACACCTTCATCCTCATCTGGTTCATCAAGTACATCGAGAAATTCGTATGCCTCGTCATCAAGCCAAAGGCAGTGGACGAGGAAGAAGACTTCGGGCTGCACTTCATCACCTCGGGCATCATGAAGACACCCGAACTCTCAGTGCTGGAAGCACAAAAGGAGATAAGCTCATTCTCCGAGCGCATGCAGCGCATGTTCGGCATGGTGCGGCAACTGCTGACGGAGAAGGACGAGAAGGCGTTCAACAAACTCTTCTCGCGCATCGAGAAGTACGAGGGCATCAGCGACAACATGGAACTGGAGATAGCCAACTACCTCGACCAAGTGAGCGACGCCCACCTCTCCGACGAGACGAAGGCGAAGGTAAGAGCCATGCTGCGTGAAATATCTGAACTGGAAAGCATCGGCGACTCGTGCTACAACCTCGCACGCACCATAAACCGCAAGTTCAGCGGCAAGCAAGACCACTTCGACGAGCAGCAGTACAGCCGCATACACCAGATGATGGAACTGACCGACGAGGCGCTCACGCAGATGAACGTCCTCATGAGCGGCCGCAAGGAGGCATTCAACGTGAACAAGTCGTTCAACATCGAGAACGAAATCAACAACTACCGCAACCAACTGAAACAGCAGAACATCAACGACATCAACAACCACCGCTACACCTACGCCGTCGGCACGGTCTACATGGACCTCATCAACGAATGCGAGAAGATGGGCGACTACGTGGTCAACGTCGTCGAAGCACGAATGGGAACACGCTACAAATAATGCGTGGCTCGCAGGAACGAAAGGCTGTATCACGTATGGGAATGTGTATCCCGTAGAAATGACATGTGTATCTCGTAGGAATGAGATAGTGAATAAAGCGCAACTCCGCAGGGTTTTCCCTGCGGAGTTTATATTATATTAAGTATATGTGTGTGTGGAATGTCAGCGACGGGCGGTGCGACGCTTCTTGGCGTTAGAACCTGCGGACTTGATGTATATCTGTGGATTGGAAAGTGTTGAGCTTGTCAGCAATCTTATTCCAGACTTCCTTGCTTCCGCTGCTTGGTCTGCAGTCAGAGTGATTTTAAGATAGCCGCTATTGCCAAATTGCCAGTTTCCACTCTGTTGATAATTACCAATATAATATTTATAATTACAATACATTTCTGCCACAAAGGTTATTATTGTTCCTGCCGTGCAATTTGCGAGGCTACCTGCAGAAACGGTGTACACGTTACTATAATTATATTGATCATCACCTTCTACCTTGTTTGAATACGTCCACTCTGCAATAGTTCCGTATACTTCCTCTGCAGTTTTAGGCTTGATATACATCTTGACATTCTCATCTATCTTGTCAAACTCAATAGTCAAGGCTTTGTTAGCCAGTTTCATCATGTCTATATCAGTAAGTTCAAAGATAAACTCTTTGCTATTCGCAGTCCACGATGTATTCAGAGGATCACCATTATAAACTCGTAAGTTAGATGGAGTTTCACTAAACACAATCTTAATCCATGCTCCATAAGGATAATCCTTGCCGAATGTCGAAGATTGCGACTTTATTATTGTATGCCCCCAACCATATGAATCTGTATTTACCTGAACTTCTGTATATTCTCCCTCTCCCGGCTGTGGCTCGGGTTCTGGCTCTGGCGTCACTCCGTTCCCTTCCACAGTCACATACAGCATGATATTTTCCGCCCTGTACAGGCTGGTGGCGTCTTGCGTCAGAGTGATAGTCGCAGTGCCGGGGTTGTTGGCTGCAATAGTGATTTCTTTGCTGGTAGCATTGACGTTTGTTGCATAGGCAACGTTCTGATCTGACGAAGAAGTAGTAAATCCGCCGTCGCTCAGAGTGGTGAATGGGATAGTCATACTCCCGCCCTGTGGGAGAGTGACAGACATGTAGATTTCCTCCGTGCCGTCATCAATAGCGCCCCACCTTAACCTTGGCTGCAGTTCTTCGCCATCCACATCACGAGACGTGACATGATCATCGCTCGTCTTGTACAGATACCAGTCGGTTTTTCCCGTGTCACGTACCCACTCTGTGAAGTACTCGTATGCTTCCCCAATGAATGTCGATTCGGTAGGCCACTCAAATCTCAACGGCAGGAGAATCATCTGCGGCGGTCTCTCGGCGTCTCGGTAGTCTGAGTATTCGCCGCTTTCGTGCATGCCGTGGTAGATTGGCTCGATGTAGTTTGAGTTTGGGCTTGCTATGTTCACACTTCCGTCCGCATTCATCACGGGGTCTACATATACCCTTATTCTTATCCTGTCGAAGACGTAGGAGACGTAGTGGTCGGCATAGTGCCTTATTCTCTCCTGCTGCTCCTCGTCGGCATTTGTGTATGTCTTCAGCAAGTCTATGGCTGCGGTCACGTCAACTTCCCAAGAGTGTCCTTCGCCTTTGAACTTTTGGTCGACATTGAGCGGTTCGAAAGTAGTCTGACCCGACAGGTCTTTGGCGTCCCACATGTCGTGTATGCCGTTGCTCACGTCATCGTCTTCCGTCTTGAACGGAACCCAGCCATCGCTTTTCATTGCCTCGTTCATCCATTGGTCGCCCCATTCCAGATTTAGCGTCTCTGCATCTTTCAGCGGCTTGTAGAAGACGTATGATGGCAGCGTGCCTCCTGCCGCCATTGCCGTTACGACGAATATGTCTTTTGTCGACGTTTCGCCGTTTTCTGTGGCGGTTCGGCGCTTATGCTCCAGTTTCAGCACGATGTCGTTGAAGTCGAAGTCTGCCTCAGCGCCGCCCATGTCCTCGCAGCACAGCAGTCCTGCCTCTAAGATTTCCTCGGTAGGCTCTGGGTCGGGTTCGGGATCAACTGGTATAGTTGGAATGTCTGGTTTAGGTACACTATATGCAGGAGTTATCTTAAGAATCCAGTTGTTAAAATGATAGTCACGCTCCTTTTTCTCTATATTATTATTAGTATGATCCATATAAAACTCATAGTCCAGTCCAAGATACCAGCCCTCATAATGCCTACCATTGATGTCAAAGGATAGATATTGGAGAGTCCAATGGTCAAAGTAGTAACCGCTTTCATTTGCTACAGGCTTGGTTCCGCCATCGCCGTTGCTGGCAAAATCAACATTGGAGACATCGCCTATCTCTATAAAATTTATTGAACGTCCAAAATTGTGTGTAGTTTCATCCAGTGGGCGGAAATTTGCCTCCAAACGATTAAAATCATTTATGTGTGATTCTTGACCGGGAGTATCAGACATCGCTAATCGGGTCATTGCGTATTGCAACCCACGCCCTTGGGTAACATTACCATTTTGATACTGAGTTGCATTAGTCACCATTGCTCCCGGTTCGCCAACTTCCTTATTTGTAGCATCATCCCATGTAGGATAGGACACCAAATCCACGTCTGATGATATTTGTTGTATATAAAACTTTGTGCATGGGAATTCATGGTTCTCGCCAAGTTTATGCGCTCTGAACCAGCGTGATACAAATAAGATCTCTTCATCGGTCACATCCCCTGCAGGCCAAACCTCATTCTTATTATTCTGATTCATATAATCGATAAGTGCCTGCTTAGAGTCAAAGACTTCTTCTGAACCATTTCCCGAGAACATCACATGGTACTTCCCGTCATATTCTGCTGGGAAACCCGGTATGACTGTAACATCTGTATTTCCATTATATCCATACAGATATGTAAAATCTATTATTTTGCCATTGTTATCTTTTACAGGGAAAATCCACATGTTCCTATTGTCATACGAGCCGACTGCTCTCGTACTCATACCCCCCCCATTTTTATTTCTCAGCTGCTTAACAAGATTCCAGTCCTGATTGGGGTCTATCTGTCCGAATGCGTCATAGAATGCTCTTTCATAGCGTATCGTTTTTTCGGTGTAGCCATTGTCATAGTCGCTGCATGAGGTGATGATGAGGGCAGCGAGGATGATAGGAAGGATCAATGATTTTGTCGTTTTCATTCTTCTGTCTCCTTTCTTTCTTTGTATGTGTTGCACGCCTCCGTGGCGGTTTCCCTTGCGGGAATGGCTCTGTGGGGAGGACGCTCGCACCCTGTTTTTGTGTGTTGTTATCTTTTTACTCTTTTCGTATACATATATTCGGGGCAAAGGTAATGGTTTTGGGTGGCATGTGCAAAGGTTTGGGGATTTTTTTTGTTGTTTTCTGCTGTGAAAGGTGGGAGATGCGGGGGATTTGGGGCAAAAATGGACAATGAGTGTACAAAAAGTCGGATGGAGGCGGAGGGGGAAGGGGGACGGCTGATAGCATGGAAGGGGGATGGCGGCTGGGGTGGGGAGTGGGCAATGGATGCACTGGAAGGGGGATGGCGGTTGGGGGGAAAAATAGTCAGCCGTTGCCCTGAAAGGTGGGCAACGGCTGAGCGAACTTGTGGGTAACCGCTGGCAGTGATAATCTGCATTGGCTGACGATTATAATTTGTCACGGCTGACTATTGTAATCG
>JAFLUT010000112.1 GCA_022508665.1 Prevotellaceae bacterium
CTTCGCTAAAGCTACGACAAATTCCCGAGAAATTCAATTTTAATCTTTCTTCAGCTCCGCCGCCGGGTCGGTCCATGCGGAGCGGAATATCTGCCGGAACATTGCAGCTTCTGAAAGAATTGCAGGCATTGCCGTCTTTGCAGGACACGCAACTCGTCGGCGGGACGGCCCTCGCCCTCCAGCTCGGACATCGCAATTCCATCGATCCGGGCTCTCTCTATTTTCGACATCGAGAAATGGCTGTGTTTCTCATTTCATCTATTGCCGTTTCCACAAATCCAATTTCCCCAGCAGAAAGTCATAGAGAGCAATCATCAAGATGCCATCCTCATTGTAGCCAGAACGATAGCGGTCGCCTGCAACAATAATCTTGCGGAATCCATCATCCACCTGCAACAGTGAATCTTGCTCCTGATTGACCTTTTCATTGGATGGTAGGGCGTATGCCGACTGTATGTACAGGCGTTCATCATGACGGTTGACGACAAAGTCTATTTCAAGATTCCGTCTTTTGAGTTGTCCGTCCTTGTCACGTTTGAAGCTCTCCACCATGCCGACATCAACCGAGAATCCGTTGCGGCACAGTTCGTTATATATCACATTCTCCATCGCATGGGTCGGCTCAAGCTGGCGGAACTCAAGGACGGCATTCCTGATGCCTATATCCTCAAAGTAGTATTTCGTTTCCGTCCCGATATACTTTCTGCCTTTCACGTCATAGCGCAAAGCCTCGCTGATGAAGAAAGCGTCCTGAAGGCATTCTATATATTTGGTAATGGTAGCCGGAGTGATGTCTATTCCTCCAGCAGTCTTGAAAGTGTTCGTGATGCGCCTTACGTTAGTGCTTGACCCCATGATGGAGGCAAGTATTCTGACCAGTTCGCGCATTCCGGCAGGATTCTTCAGATGATTGCGTTCCAGCACATCTCTCAGATAGACGGTCTCGAAAATCTCGCGAAGGTAGTTCTGCTTTTCTTCTGCTCTTTCCAACAGGGCAACTGCAGGGAGTCCACCATATCTATAGTACATTTCCAACGCTTCGCCCTTTTCGCCGCCAATCACTTCATAGTATTCAGCAAAACTAAGGGGATGGATGCGGATTTCCCACCCACGCCCACGAAACTCGGTGATGATGTCTTTCGAGAGGAACTTGGCATTTGAGCCTGTCACATACACTTCTGCGTTTGGCACGTGGAGATAGGAGTTAAGCACATCCTCAAACTCTTTGACCAGCTGCACCTCGTCCAGCATGATATAATATTTGTCGCTATCCACCATCAGGCTGTCTATATGCTGGAGAAGCGCATCAGGGTCACGCAGCTTTTTGTTTCTGCGGTCTTCCAGATTCACTTGAATAATGTGGCTTTCGTTAATACCCCTTTCTAACAGCTGCTGACGGAAGAGGCTGAATAGCAGGAATGACTTGCCGCATCGTCGGATGCCGGTAACGACTTTAATCATGCCGTTCCCTTCCGACCTGACAAGTTGGTCTAAGTAGTATTTACGTTCAAAAATCATCTTTATACAACATATTTCTGTGTCTTGACACAGATTTGTACGGCAAAATTACTATTTTTATTTTAATTTGCCAAATGAATTGCACTTTATCTGTAGTTTATTGTGCGTTTATTCGGTAATTTATAGAAGTAATCATTTTGAGGACTGGTCTGATTCAAGTTCAAGAGAATATATTGAGAATGCCATTGGAGCAACAGATTATAGTCTGTTGTCCTATACTTCTATGCAAAATCAGAGAGGCCGGATAACATATTCTCCTGAAACTCCTATTAAATAGGCTGGAGTTGCGTAAACAGTAACATATTGACATATAACAGATTATGCAAACACTTCAGATTGCAAGTCTGGAAGTTCCTGCGTAAACAATGCGTAAACAAACTATTTCAGTCATGGGTATTTTGTGAGTTTCTACGATAATCACAAGTATCTAAGTCGCTGAATGTCAATATAGTTATATGTCATCCAAGGTCATAGAATATCACTTTTTCGGTCTCATAATCTGGAGGTCATAGGTTCAAGCCCTATCTGGTCCACTCTGAAAATCAAGCACTTACGAGCAAATCGCAAGTGCTTTTCCTTTTCCCGGTGAACATAAAGTGAACATAAACCTGTAAATTTGAACAAAAAACATCTACTATTATTTTCTGAAATATAATGTAATTGTATGAAAATTCAACGAGCGAATGTGTAGTCTCCAATGCTTGTCACGCTGTTGGGAATTACTACAGATATGAGGGAAGAGCAACCAGAGTATTTACAAATAATTTATTTTCTGTTACTTGTATTCAAAATGGTAGAAAAGTAATATCGCAAATTTTTCAAAAGACAAAAAAATCAGGATTTAACATTTTAGAACCGAGAAAGGAATCAGCTACAGCCTCTGAGGGTCATTAGTGTGTGGGGATTTCTCCCCTCGCTCATTCTTCATTGCGAATGCATTCGTTGAACAATATTAAGCACCCGCAGGCGCTATAATAAAGCCAGCAAATTCGAATGAACGTATATTCTCTGGTTGCATTCTTGATCAAGGAGTGCTTCCTTTGAACTGTCTCTTCGGGTTTTCACTGATTCCTTGTGATTATATATTATTCGTATGGTGAATGGTACTCTTTCTTGGATAGTAGTTCAGATAGTTTTTGAGTCTTATCCCAGTTGAAGAACCATCTATTTGTTTTCGTTAACTCTTTGTACTTTTTCCCATAGGCCGCTTCTGAGCATTGATAAATCTTTAAGATTATTTGTTTAACTTCCTGTTTCTTGACGTAAGGGCAAACTATTATGTCAAAGAAAAGCATCGCATTATCAGAATGCCATAGAGCACAATCAATAAGAAGTCGCCTATTTACCTCTTCTATAATTTTTTTACGAATATCCTCACAACTTATATCTCCGCCTATAATATACATTAGCGTACAAAGCTGAAAGTAGTTGAGGCGTTCGTAATCATCAACATTATTATCTGAAATATTAAATAGCTGCATCAATTGGAAACGAGAGATGGGAGTTTTCATCAAGCGATTCAAACACAGCAATATATTTAGTACTTCAATATTAATTTCATTATCCTTACGTTTTGTCTCGTAAATATCCAAACAACGCTTCATTTCCCTGTAAATTCTATTCTCCAATTCGGATATAATAGTCTCGTTTGTACTATTCTCAGCCCATCTATGGAGATATTCCAAAATTCTGCACATCTTGATAGAAGCAGAAACATTCATATCCAGTGAAAATACATAAAAAGCTATCTCTACATACATCAGTAATAGTCCTACAGAAGCTTCAGGGATATGTTCCCTATTCACTTCTTTACCAATCTGAGAGATAAGCAAAGTAAGTAAATAGCGATTCAAGGTGCCATATTTCTGATTGTTTCTATATGTTATTGAGCGAAAAGCACTCACAAAAGATGAAAAAACTTTCATTTCGTTTTTAACCATATACAAGTACTTACCCTCTTCATCTTTTTTTAACCACTTAGCCTCAATGCTTGACACCAATGCACTAATTTCACGCTTTGCATCTGATAAATCAGACACAAAAGGCCGTTCTAAGAATTTCAGTTTACTTTCATTTACAAAAAGCTTATAATACAAAAGTTCTTCTTTGTAAATTTCTAAAATTTTCCGAAGAGTTTCCTCGCTGTTAGCATAAATATAATGATCATCCAAATATCGTCTAACTTCATAGTCACGACCTAATCTTAATGAAATAGGTTCTTGTTTAAGGCGATTGAGGACATTGATATCTATACGCTGAAGGATTATTTCAGCAAAAATACGGGAGATTTCTGGTCCAACTATGATGCCATTAGTTTCATTGTAGTTGGTATGTTGCATTAAAGAATCGAACTCATTTTCAAAGGTTTTACTCCCAACCATATTTTTTGCTAGCTCTTTACCTTTTATCGCCCAAGCAATTGTATGCGTATAGATATGATAGAAACAATTTGCTATATCCATCTTCATCAAGTGGGTATACTTCTGTTCAAGGCGGAGATAGTCACCACTAATGAAAAATTTATACATCATATCGTATTGCTTGTAACTGAAATATGAACGATAATATTTTTCTATTTCGTCATCAACTATTTCGATACGTTTCTGCTGATCTTGAACAACTTCATCTTTTTTGAATACGCACATTGCTCGTTTTTTAATATGGCGGATGGAGAAAGGACTATTACAACATAGCGATAACATATAGTTGTCATGCTTCACATAAAAATCTGCACACTGTAGTTGAGTAAATGGATGCATCAAACTGAGTTTACGACTCTTGTCTCCACCATATTTACGAACGGAATAGTCAAAAGGAATAGTCCATTCCTTCATCTTACCAACAAATGCTTCATTGAAAATCTTTTGCAAATTTTCATTTTGCATATTCAAATAAAACCCCTCATTATCAAGCATAAGAGGAAGTTCATATGGCAGGACTTCTGTTAGTAGAACTCTATACTTATTGTTAAGATCTATCTCATTACTCATTGCCAACAATCAGTTATGTCTGCAAGCATTGCAGAAGTGAAATAATGATTTACATGATGTTCAAACCCAAAAACAAAAGAGTACTTGGTCAAATTGGAACGTTGGGCTACTGACATTCGTGTCATCAAGCGAGATCCCAAACGTCCAGACCTGCAATGCAACAATCTTTGATAGTACTTGTCAAGGGCAAATAATACAGCTTTATCTGTTACCATGCTGTAGTTAAAATAGATGCCGACTTTGACAGGAAGCAAGGTGGAAGGGTTATAAAGCGTGAAGTTGCCAGTAAGAAACTTAATCCTATTCTTGAGTCCTTCAAAATCGCCATCCTTGGCAAACCGCACAAAACTCTTTGTAATGCGAGTCTTTATCATGTTGACTTTCTTCTCTGCGATTGAAATCTCAACGTCTTTTTTCCCTTTTAGCAAAAAGGTATAACCAAGATAAGTTAGTTTTACTGTCTGCTGTTGACTATCCCATTTGTATGATTTGTTAGGATTTAACTGTAAATCTATTTTGGATAGTATATCCGGAACCTTAGCCCATATATTCGCCTGCGTTTTCATATTACTACAGAAAACGATAATATCATCCACAAAACGTGCATAGTAGAACACGCCATCCATTCTTCGGATTTCAAGGTCAAAATATTTCATATAAAGTTCCGACATCACAGAACTTATACTTAATCCACGCGGAAGTCCGACTTCTGGAGTAAATGAAGGATGCGAAAAAAGATTTTTAAGCAGGCTTATCGACTGATGGTTCAGTCTTCCATTCTCCATTAAACGCTCCATCAACCAGTTACGATTAATGGATTCAAAAAAATGACGTACATCAAGACGAACAATCCATTTGGGTGAATCTTCTTTCAACAACGACACTATTTGATGCACTATTTGATTGCGATTGGCTTGCTCTATTCCATAAATACGCTTGATGTTGTTGTATAGCTTACGCAATACAAGATCTTGGCAAAGGTATTCCATGGAATCTTTTTGTTGACCATTCAAATATAAATCACCCACAGTCCTAATTTGAAACTGAAACGTACCCTTGTTGATGCTATTCCCAATACATAATTCCACTTTTTGGACAAGTTCCTCCTTGTTCAATCCACTATTCCGACGTTCTGCTTGTGTAGTACAGGAATATAAGTTCAATGGTGAGAATGATTGCGAATACATAAATTACTATTGGGAAATAGAAAAACTAAAACATCAAGAACAAATACCATTAGAGGTGACCCATACTCCATCATTATCCTTGCCCTCATGCCTCAAAACACCAATCTTTTGCAAAGTAGAAAGATCTCGTTCGATAGTACGTTGACTCACCGACAAAATCTCCGACATTTGTCGACCACTTATTGTCGGAGACTCTTTAATGAGATTCAGCATTTTTAGCTGCCGTTCAGTAAGTTTGGTCTCCGACATATCTCCGACATTCGTCATGTCGGAAGATGCAAAAATGGTAGTTTGAAATTGGGTTGGAGTAGATTTAAACACAGGTTTCAGTTCATCCCTATAGCCTTCCAAAGACTTGGTCTCATTGCAAATGCGTGTAAGCCCACTACCTCGCTTCTCCATATAATCCAGCTGAGCCATAACATTCGCCAGTATCGGATTGCGCCTCTCGGAAGAAACGTCTACAATATCCAAATTCTGTATCAGTAACCCATTATACATTCCTCCTGGCGAAGTTACCACAAGGCGGTCATCATAAATGTCAAGATGCACCTCGCCACCCATCACTGTATAGTCACGATGGATAAAATGGTTTACCATTGCCTCGAGCACGGCACGTTCTGCATACTCTGGTTTGTTCTTTCGTCCATTAGGCAATTTTTCCCAACCTCTTTTTGTATTTGACCTCACAAAGTTCATAGCTTCACGCAACAACATCAGCACATTACCCGGAAATTCCGCATCATTGATGGCATCACCCTTTTCCTTTCCATCCCATCGTGTGCAGTAAAGGCGCGACTGCCATAACGGACAATCATCAGCAAACAATGCCCCTGCATTAGTGAGATTGCCTTTATGAGTAACCAGTCCAAACGACAGCAAATACTTTTTGTCCCATTCTTGCCGAGTGCGAGCTTTGAAAGTGTTTGCTAAAATCGTGAAAGAATACTCTTCTGCTCTATAATCCGTATGCAGGGAATCAAAGGTTTTGTTTGTGCCCTTTAATACCAAACGAACCATTTGCTCTGCTGTTGCAGGAAGGCTCTCATCACCAATGCGCACGAATGCCACTCTTTGTCCATCACCAACATAATAATAGGGAGTGTAACTGCCAGCGTTCACTTTTAACTGCAAGACATCGCCCCCATCCTCTGCATGGGGAATCATCTCAACCTCAGGCAGAGGATCCATATAGTCACGAATCTTACTGCTGATAGTTTCGCACACATGCTGCACATCATCAAGCCCTCTGACGATGCCTTTATCATCTATACCAAAGAAAAGCGAACCACCCAAGCCATTGGCAAAAGCACTCACGCTCTTTAGCCAGCTCTTTGGTTTTCTTTCTTCAAGCATTAGCTTGAAATCGTATGCGGTACATTCACCTATCAAAGTATTTAACCCCATTTTACTCATAATGAATATACAGGATAGTTGATGGACATTTTCTTTTTTATTGCAAAATTAGTACATTTAATTCACATATGAGCAGAAATGAATGAATAAGTAAAAACTTTTATTTCTTTTTAGCATTATGTAAGCTCAATATTCTGATAAGCCATAATAATTATATGTTATACTCATGTCGTTATAATACTCCTCAAGTCATTATAACTCTTGACCACATCGTAGGTGACGGTGGAACTGGAGATGGCGGCGAAGTGGCGGCGGGCACATTCTATCTTAACGCTCTCTGCATTGCGGTAGTCCAGCAGCTCGTCATCGCTGTAACCTTTGGTCTCGGCTATGAAATAGACGTGCTTGATGTCGGTGTTGTCCTTGAAAACGATTGCCCAGTCTGGATTGTAATGGCCGGCAGGGGTGTTGATATAGAAGCCGCCAGGGAGTTTGGTGTAGATGACCACCTCGTTTTGTAGTTCAAGGTTTTTGGCAAAGTTCATTTCGATGCCCTGCGAGTCCACCACTACGAGGTCGTAGAGTGATTTATGCGATTCCATAGCATTGACACCGAGCTTGCCTTTCAGGGCTGCTGCGCTGAAGATGTCGGAGTCGAAGGTCTTATCGAGCTTATGGTAGGCAATGTGCTCTATCACGGCAATGGCCTTGCATTGGTTGATGATGTTTCCTGCCTTGATAATAAACTCCTCGGGATTCGCCTTGAACATATTGAAGGTGTTGG
>JAFLUT010000113.1 GCA_022508665.1 Prevotellaceae bacterium
CCGTGACAAATTATAATAGTCAGCCAATGCAGATTATCTATGCCGGCGGTTGCCTGCTAGTTCGCTCAGCCGTTGTTCACTTTTGGGGGCAACGGTTGTCCACTTTTGAGGAGAACCGCTATCAACTTTTGGAGGCAACCGCTGTCAACTTATGGGAGCAATCGGCATCATTTTCTGACACGAAAGAACACATGGAAATCCATGCTTCTTGTAAACTCATTCTGTTTCGTCGTTTTCGAAAAGGTTATATGAATTTCTAAAACAAATAATTTGAAGAAAGAAAAACATTCACTACCTTTGCATCTGAAACCTCAGCCCCCATAATGGGGCATAATGTGTCATGAACATTTTATACAATTTCTGTTGGCAAACGCTATCCTTCGGGGCGAACCTCTTGAATTGTTGTCATTTGATAAGAAAAAACTCCAAACTGCAACGTTTCATATATGGGCAGAATGATGTTTTCAAAAGAATTGAAAGCATGCTGGCGAAACGATGCACAAAACCCGTAATATGGATTCACGCTTCTTCGCTGGGAGAGTTTGGCGTTGCACGGCCAATCGTAAAGCGAATAAAGGAAAACGGGAATTACAGCATTTTTCTGACATTCTTTTCGCCAACAGGTGTTGAGGCCCTTGCAAACCGCCATTCGGATGTAGATGCAGTTGAATATCTGCCGATTGACACAAAACAAAATGCGAGGAGATTTATAGATACCGTAAAGCCACAGAAAGCATTGTTCATCATTTCGGAGTTTTGGCCAAACTATCTTGATGAATTGAAGCGCCAGAATATAGAGACATATCTCATATCAGGGCTTATAAAGTCGCAATCTTCTATAATGAAATGGTATGGCGGCATCATTCGCAAGTCTCTTTCTGCTTTCACCAGATTTATGGTGCTTAATGAAGAGTCTAAACAAAACCTCGCAACTATTGGACTGAATAACGTCTCGGTTGTTGGCGACCCTTTGTTTGACAATGCCATGGTTGTAGCATCATCTTCATATCACAACAAAATTGTCGAAGCATTTGCATCGCAGGGCGATTTGTTCATCGCCGGAAGCATCAGCGACAAAAAGGACCTTGAACTGGTAAGCCGTCTGGCAAACACCCACCGTGACATACGTTTTCTGGTTGTTCCTCACGAAATCAGTGAAGAACACCTCAACAACATCACCTATCATTTTGAGGGGAAAACAATCTGCTACCATAAATGCGACGAATGCACTGACTTCTCGGACATTCAAATCCTTGTCATTGACTTCATTGGGGCATTGGCTTATTTATACCGCTATGCCAAATGGGCTTATGTCGGGGGAGGCTTCACTCCATATCTTCACAGCGTCATAGAAGCCACAGTATATGGAGTGCCAGTGGCATTCGGCCCTAAAACCAACAGGAAAATAACGCCGCAGCAACTGATGAAACTCGGCATTGGCCATACAGTCAAAACCTACAAAGACTTAAATTGCTGGTTTGTGCATCTGAAAAACAATCAATCAGAATTGGACGCCATAAAGGAGAAGGCAAATGCATATATAAGGCAAAACGTCGGGGCAACAGACGAAATCCTTTCGATGATAAAAATATAAAACAATGGTAGGCAAAAAAGGTAGTACTAAATACAAGATTGACAGATGAACATACTCGTAATACGCCTTTCAGCACTTGGCGATGTAGCCATGACCATACCTGCCATTTATAGTTGTGCCTATTGCAATCCTGACTGCACACTCCATGTGGTGACATCAGAGTTCTGCGCCCAGTTGTTTATTGGCGCTCCTGACAACGTGAAACTTCATCTCATAGGGAAAGACATTCAGCACGGCATGCTTGGCACATTGCGCATAATACGTCAACTGCATGTCCTACACATAGATGCAGTAGCAGACCTGCATAATGTGCTACGTTCTTGGATAATAGACTGGTCGTTCAGATTGCGAGGACGACGTGTGCAGATGCTCGACAAGATGCGCCATGAACGAAAACAAATCGTGCGTCAAGGCAAATCTGCCTCACAACCATTCACAGAACGCTATTTCAACGTCTTTCGCAAACTGGGATTAAAGGTAAATCCTTTGTTCACCTCAGTACTGAAAGACGATAAAACATCATACCCTGACTTTTCGTCCGTATTGCCAAACGACAAGTTGACACCTGTGGGCATAGCGCCATTTGCTCGCTATAAAAACAAGACATATCCACTGCCACTTATGGAGCAGGTGGTGGCTAAACTTTCAGCCGACAGCGATTTCCGCATATTATTGTTTTCTGGCGGCAAAACCGAAAGCGAACAGTTGAAGGAGTGGCAAAACAAATATACGAACACCGTATCTGTTGCCAAGCGATTTACTTTAGCAGACGAAGTGCGGCTTATGAGCCGTCTAAAAGTTATGGTCTCGATGGATTCCGCAAATATGCACATGGCGTCGCTCGTTGGTTGCCGTGTCATTTCGGTGTGGGGTTCAACCACCCCTCGCTGCGGTTTTCTTGGCTGGCAACAGAACAAAAGCGACGCTTTGGCTACTAACTGCAAATGCCAGCCATGCACTATTGCCGGCAGTGAGCGCTGCCGTTGCGGTGACTATCACTGCCTAACAAATATGACACCTGATAAAATATACAATACAATTAAAGAAATCACTAAAACCTAAACAAGTAACATCATCGAGGGATTTTGTTCCTGTTATATGGAATGAACCTTTGGCATTGCTATTAAGTATAAACAAACCATAGTCAAAAATGAAAACACTTATCAGTAAATACGTGCCTGCGGCATTAGTAGCGGCATTGTGCTTGTGCGTTTCCCCAGTCAGTCGTTTGTCCGCTCAGCAATGGATACCTGCTAACCCAGAAGCAAAGCCTTATACCCGTTGGTGGTGGTTGGGCAGTGCTGTAGATTCGGCTGGCATAGAGTATAACCTGTCGGAATATGCTAAGGTGGGCATTGGCGGAGTGGAGATAACCCCGATTTATGGGGTACAAGGAAACGATGCTAATGATATAAGTTACCTTTCTCCTCGTTGGATGCGTATGCTGAAATATGTGGAGGATTATGGGGCAACGCTTGGCATGGAGACCAATATGGCGACAGGAACAGGATGGCCTTTCGGTGGACCTCTTGTTACAGAGAGTGATGCAGCATGCAAACTCATCTTTGATGCTAATGACAACGCTACGGTTGGGCGTACTGCTCAGAAAGTGAAGCGTGCAGCCCCCGGTGGCGAGGGCTTCGTAATCGACCACTTCGACAGAGATGCCGTGGCACATTACTTTGAGCGTTTCGACACGGCTTTTGCCAATCAGAATGTGCCGTTCCCACACACGATGTTCAATGATTCATACGAGGTGTACGGGGCGGACTGGACACCAAAGATGTATGAGGAGTTTCAGCGCCGCCGTGGCTATGACCTCGCTCCTTTTACATATATATTAAATAAGAAAGACTCTCTCCGCACCGATGCCGACCGACGCATCATCAGCGACTACCGCGAAACTCTTGGAGAACTCCTCCTCGAGAACTTCACGATGCAATGGACTGACTGGGCGCACAGCCACGGCAGCCTCACCCGCAATCAGGCTCATGGCAGCCCTGCCAACCTGCTCGACATATATGCTGCGGTGGATATTCCCGAGTGTGAAGGCTTTGGACTGAGCGACTTCGGTATTATCGGCTTGCGTAAGGATGAAGGATTTACGAAGAAGAATTTCTCCGACATATCCATGCTGAAATATGCCTCCTCCGCAGCCCACATTTCGGGGAAGAAATACACGTCGTCAGAGACATTCACGTGGCTCACCGAGCATTTCCGCACATCCCTTTCGCAGTGCAAGCCCGACCTCGACCTCATGTTCTTGTCTGGGGTAAACCATGTTTTTTTCCATGGATCGTGCTATTCTCCCAAGGATGCTGAGTGGCCGGGGTGGCGGTTCTATGCCAGCGTTGATATGAGTCCAAACAACAACTGGTGGTCTGCCATGCCTGCATTCTCCAAGTATATTGAACGCTGCCAATCCTTCTTGCAGTGGGGAGAGCCAGACAACGACGTGCTTGTCTATCTGCCATACTATGACATGATTTACGATCAGCCAGGCACTGTGGCACTCTTCGATATTCACTCAATGGAACAGCGTGCGCCCAAGTTCATAGAGACGGTACAAACTATCATCCGCAGTGGATATGATGTCGACTATGTGTCCGACCGATACCTCCTAAATGACGAAGTTACAAAGCGCTACGCCACCATAATTGTGCCAGATGTTCGCTTCATGCCATTAGCAACTCTGAAACGCCTTGTGCAAATAGCAGAGCAGGGAGGGCAAGTCATGTTCGTCAACTCCTTCCCACAGTCTGCTCCGGGCTATGGCAAGACAAAGGAACAGAAAGAGTTTGCCGCCCTCATCAAGCAGTTGCAGCGCAAAGTCGTGTTTCATCCAGAGCAGGCAATGTCAACCGTGTGGGGGCAAGGCACGATCATCACATCGCCCAATTACAGCGACGGTCTTCAATACAGCCACGCAAAGCAAGAGCCTATGCGTACAAAGCAAGGGCTTAGTTGCATCCGCCGTTCCAATCCCGACGGATACCACTATTTCATATCTAACCTGCAAGGCAAAGACATCGACGTGTTCGTGGAACTGGGTGTAACCGCCCGTGATGCCGTCTTCTACAATCCGATGAACGGCACTATTGACCGTGCCAAACTCAACAATGAGGGGCGAGTGCGACTGCAACTGAAAAGCGGAGAGAGCATCATTCTTCGTACATATACCAACAATGCAGAAGGCATCAATGTACAACCACACAAATACTATAACGCACTCGAATACCGTGCGCAAAGCCTGACCGACTGGACGCTTTCTTTCAAAGACTCTGCCCCCGTAAAGATAGAAAAGACCTACGAAATGAAGGGAGGAGTCAAGCCATGGACAGCCCTCGGCGACTCACTGCTCGATGCCACTATGGCTACTGGAGTGTATCGTACAATGTTTACCGTTCCTCAGATACCGTCCAACGCCGCATACATTCTCGACCTTGGCGATGTGCGTGAGACAGCCCATGTGCTGGTCAACGGCAAAGATGCAGGCATGCTTTTCGCCGTTCCGTTCCGTGTGGACATAACCCCCTATCTCCACGAAGGCACAAACACTCTCGAAGTGGAGGTTGCCAACCTTCCTGCCAATCGCATTGCCAAAATGGACCGCGACGGTGTGCAGTGGCGTAAGTTCAAGGAAATCAATGTTGTCGACCTAAACTACAAGCGTGACCTCTACAACTCTTGGACAGTAGTGCCGTCAGGACTTAACAGCGATGTGAAACTCATCCCCTGCACCATTGAGTAAATTTAATAGAGGCTATACCTTCTATAGCCTCTTTCCCTTTCTGCCCATTCTATAAACACAATCACATATATGTACAAAGGAGAAATAATATCATTTGCCGTTGCCCTATCATGGACAGTCACAGCAATGGCAGCCGAAATGGCAAGCCGTCGCATTACGCCGCTTGGAGTCAATGTCCTCCGCATGCTCCTCTCTCTGGTCTTCCTCGCCATCGTCATGTGGGTGGTGTGCGGCTCTCCCCTCCCCCAATATGCCGATGCCGAGACGTGGATGTGGCTCTCTCTTTCGGGCTTCGTAGGCTATGTGCTGGGCGATTACTGCCTGTTCAATTCCTACATCCTCATCGGCAGTCGTTTCGGGCAACTCTTTATGACCCTCGCTCCTGCCGCAGCCGCCATATTCGGCTTTATTCTCTTGGGAGAGAAGATGTCACTCCTTGCCATTGTCGGCATGCTAACCACCATGTTTGGCATAGGTCTCAGCGTCCTCTCCAAAGGTGGCGAACATCACAAACTGAACCTCAAACTCCCCCTCAAAGGAGTGCTTCTTGGCATCGGAGCAGGCTTGGGGCAAGGGATAGGGCTTGTTCTCAGCAAGGTAGGCATGACCCACTATGAAACCCTCATCCAATCCTCCGAAGCTTTAGATGTCATGCCCTTTGCCAGCACCTTCATGCGTGCCGTTGTAGGCTTCCTCGGCTTCTTCCTCGCAATGCTCTTCACAGGCAAAACCCGCACAGTCACCGCCGCTGTTCGCGACCGCAAAGGAATGTCCTACGTACTGATTGCCACCATTTTAGGTCCATTTATCGGAGTATCCCTTTCCCTCATGGCGACCCTCTACACCAGCACTGGCATTGCCCAAACTATCATGGCAATGACCCCCATCTTCATCCTCTTGCCCAGCCGCTACTTTTTCCATCAGCGAGTCACCTTATTGGAAATCCTCGGCGCAGTCATCAGCGTTGTGGGCGTGACGCTCTTTTTCATCTGATGTGTGTGATATGGCTTGATACTATTTGTGCTTTCCCAGATATTTTTGTACCTTTGCACCACGAACTTTACAAACTATGTGATATGGCAAAATTCAAAAGAATACTGCTGAAACTTTCGGGTGAAAGTTTGGCTGGAGAACAGAAGCAGGGCATCAATGTGGAGAGGCTGAACGAGTATGCCCGTCAGATTAAGGAGATTGCGGAAATGGGAGTGCAGATTGGCATCGTCATCGGTGGCGGAAACATCTTCCGCGGGCTGAGCGGTGCTGGCAAAGGCTTCGACCGTGTGAAGGGCGACCAAATGGGCATGTGCGCCACGGTCATCAACTCGTTGGCTCTGTCCAGTGCGCTGGGAGCTATCGGTCAGAAAAACAGGGTGCTGACAGCCATTCGCATGGAGCCTATCGGGGAGTTTTACAGCAAGTGGAAGGCCATTGAGGCAATGGAGGCAGGTGAGGTGGTCATCATGAGCGCTGGCACTGGCTCGCCATATTTTACCACCGACACAGGCTCTTCGCTCAGAGGCATTGAGATTGAGGCAGATGTGATGCTGAAAGGCACTCGTGTGGACGGAGTGTATACTGCCGACCCAGAGAAAGACCCAACTGCCACGAAATATCACGACATAACATATTCGGAAGTGATTGCCAAGGGATTGAAAGTCATGGACATAACCGCTACGGCAATGTGCATGCAGAATGATTTGCCCATTTATGTGTTTAACATGGATATTCTCGGCAATCTTAAAAAAGTCATGGACGGAGAGGATATTGGTACGCTCGTTCATAACTGACAGACGCCGCCACAGGCAACCTTTGGCATATTCATGCCCTGATTGTCGCCTCATTAAGCACGAGTTTCGCTCGTGCTTATTTTTTTGCCATTCCCCACCCCAAAATGACAGCCCTACTGCTTTACGCCTATTTCCTATTTACTGTCAAAAACAACAACGGCTGACCTCTGAAACTCCCTGCCGTTCACGATTACAATAGTCAGCCGTG
>JAFLUT010000114.1 GCA_022508665.1 Prevotellaceae bacterium
CGTGCGGCTGCTGTCTGCCACGACAAGGTGCGTGGTCAACGGGTCAAGTCCCCTGTCCACGCATTCCACCGACGCATAGAATGATTTCAGGTCAATGGCGATATATTGCCTCGTCGTATCTGTCATTTTTATCTTACCTAAGCAAAGCGAAGAGTTTGTCAAGCCATCCTGCTAAAGGTGACGGACAACTGAAAAGCCCGCCATTGAACTGTAGATTCAACATGGAGTAACGGATGCGATACCTTGGATTGTATTTCTTGTTGTACTCCGAAAGACTATTGCCGCTGATATTGTCCTCTGCCTTTACTTCAATGGGGATAATCTGCTCTCCCCACTGAATGACAAACTCCACCTCGGCCTTGCGGTCGGAAGTCCAATAGCATGGCGCTTGATCATCTATCAACGGCATGATGGACTGCAAAACGGCATTCTCTGCCATAGCCCCCTTGAACTCTGTGTAGTTGGCAATGGGGTCTGTGACAACCGAAGCAGGCAGACGGGCCATGCGACGAAGTAGCCCGCAGTCGCAGGCATAGACTTTGAAGGCATCGGCTTCCTGGTAGGCGGAGAGAGGCATTCCGGGCTTGCTGATATGATAGACCCTATATATCATTCCGGCATCCTCCAGCCACATCAGGGCATCCTCGTAGTCCTTGCTTCGGGCACCAGATTTGATGACCTTATAAATAAATTTCCTGTTTTCTTTTGACAGCTGTGCCGGCAACGAATGCCAGATGGCATGGATGCGTGGAATCTCACGTGGTTCCGCATACTTGGCAAAGTCCAACTCATAGAGGTCAAGGATGTCTTGAAGTATAGACTCCACAGCACCAACACCCTTGTCTTCAAGCAAGGCGACAATGGGTTCCGGCATGCCGCCAGACACCTGATAGCGGCGATATTCGGTGCGGAGCTTATTGAGGATAATCTCGGGCAGATGGCGGATTTCATCCAGCGATTCAATGTACGCAAACGTATCGGGGTCGCTTGCACACAAGAACTCCTTGAACGTGACAGGGTACATCCTTACCACCTTCACCTTGCCGACAGGCACGGTCATCTTGCGCTTTTTGACCGCTACTCCGAGCAGAGAACCGGCAGCGATGACATGATACTGCGGAGCATCTTCACAGAAATACTTCAGGCTGTTGAGAGCTTCTTCACATTCCTGTATTTCATCAAAAATAATCAGCGTCTTTCCTGGAATAATGGGCTGCTCGCAGTATAGGGCCAGATCTTTAAGCAGTCGGTCAGGAGATTTGGTGGTTTGGAATACAGATTTCAGCTCCGGCTGTCGGTCAAAGTCAAATTTGACACAATAGTCGAAGCACTCCCTGCCAAAGTTTTCCATTGCCCATGTCTTGCCAATCTGACGTGCGCCTTTCAGCAAGACTGGCTTCCTGTCGGGAGCATCTTTCCACTGCCTAAGAGCGTTGATAATATCTCGTTCTATCTTCATTTTTATATCATACAGTGTTGTTTTGTGTACTAAAACCACATTTTTCGCTATTGTCGAATGCAAAATTACACTTTTTATTTTAGTATGCCAAACTTTTTTCATGTTTTATCTTTATTTCCACCTGTTGTGTGTCTTTTTCTGACTTTCCATATCGTTCTCATACGCCCGTCGGATTGCTTTTACTCTGCAAAGTTACTGCCTTCTGACAGGACGGCAAGTACCGCCTCGCTATATGGGCAGGAATGGGCGGCAGCCTTCCGCAGATTGTGCCAATCTGGGTATTCCACCAATTCCTGTCCATATTCCTTGCCTTTCCTGTCCCCTTGAAGGCAGACTTTCCTGCGCCGTAAAAACAATTCCCGACGGGGCGAAGGCTCCGAATAAAGGGAAAAGAATAAAACAACAAAACAAGGTTAAATATGAGTTACAACAAGTTTCATGCGTTAGTGGCAAACGTGCAAGCCATAGAACTGGCAATGAGAATACGCCTGCAAGGGCGCAGAGCCACAGAGAGTGAGAAAGAGGTGCTATCCCAGTATTCGGGATTTGGCGGTATCAAGGAGGTGCTGAACATCGGCACGAACAACCCAGTCCATGAGCGGATGGCAGAGCCGATAGAGCGACTGCAAAGGCTGATTGCCGAGTACCCCTATTTCAATGAGGGTATGCGGTACAATGTCATCGAGAGCATCAAGGCATCGGTGCTGACGGCATTCTACACGCCCAAGTTTCTCATAGATGCAGTAGCGGCATCCGTTCAGTCCGTGTTCATGAAGAACGACCTGCCTATGCACTCTTTGTTAGAGCCGAGTGCCGGCATCGGGGGCTTCCTGCCAGTTGCCATGCAGCGTACAGAGAGGTATGCCTTTGAGAAAGACTATCTTTCGGGACTGATACTCTCCCTGCTCAATGACGATGCAATCTATAGGTGGTAGGGTTTGAGATCATAGGGGAAAAGGATTTGGAAGATAAGACCTTTGATGTCATAGCCTCCAACATACCATTTGGCAACATTGCCGTATTCGATGCCGACTTTGCCAAGAAAGGTGGCATTTACAAGAGGGCAGGCAAAACCATACACAACTATTTTTTCGTCAAGGCGATGGAACTGCTGAACGAGGGCGGACTGCTGGCTTTCGTCACGTCAAGGGGCGTGGCTGATGCCACAGGCAACCAATTCGTGCGTGAGTATCTTGTAAACCATGCAAACCTCATTACGGCATTGCGACTGCCCGATGAACTTTTCATGCAGACTGGAGGCATTGAGGTAGGCAGCGACCTGCTGATATTCCAGAAGAACACGCACAAGATGTCTATATCCAGCCGTGAGCGGATGTTTACCGAGACGATGCAGGAAACGGTCGATGCACAGGGAACGGCAACCGAGTATTTCAACAAGTATTTTACCCTGCCGAACACCAGCCTCTCAACCGAGAGCCGTATTGCCACCAACCAGTTCGGAAAGCTCGTGCGCAAGTACCAGTGGAACAACAGCGAGGAGGCAATGACTGATTACCTGCTGAAACTGCTGACCTATAACTTTAGCCTATACTTTGACAAGGGGCTTTTCAATGCACCCCAAAAGGTGCAAGAGCCGATACAGCTTTCCCTGTTCGACCTTTTCGGGGAGGTGCAGCCCATACAGGCAGAGCCGAAGCCCAACAGGGACAAGAGACCATACGCTGACACCCTGCAATGGTGGATGAAAGAGGGAACGATGGTACTTTTCGAGGGGCAGTTAGGTACGCTCAAATTCCGCAAGACAGACGGCTTTTCAGAGGCAGAGCAGATTTTCGTGCCGCTGAAAGTCCGTGCGGTGGATGTGGAGAAAGCCGCCGAGTACATGAAAGTCCGTGAAGCCTACTTTGAGCTGTACGGCAAGGAGAGCGAGACACTGACGGAGCATTCCGAACTAAGGGAAGAGTTAAACAGACAATACGATGCCTTCGTTCAGAAGTGGGGGCATTTCCACGAGAACGGCAACAAGGAGATTATCATGCTTGACGCATCGGGCATGGAGGTGTTTACCATTGAGCTTGTCATCGACGGAAAGATTGTCAAGGCTGACATCATGAACGAGCCGGTCGCATTCAAGCGGATAGACAAGAATGTGATGCTGGAGGCGGCAGAGGCACTGGCAAGCTCCCTCAACTATTACGGCAGTGTCGATATGGACTATATCACGCAGGCGACAGGGAAAGAGGAAAGCGAGATTGCAGAGGAGCTGGACGGGGAGATTTTCTATAACCCTGCATCTGGCAGTTGGGAACACAAGGGGCTTTTCCTCGCAGGCAATGTCATTGCCAAGTGCAAGGAGATACGCAGCCTCGTGGAGGAACTGACGGGAGAGGAGAAAGAGAGGGCGGAAAAAGCCGTCCGTGCATTGGAGGGTGTAATCCCCGAAATGATACCATACGAGGAACTGGACTTTAACATGGGCGAGAGGTGGATTCCGACAAGGATATACAAGGACTTTGCCGAGGAGCTTTTCGGTGTGGAGGCACAGGTAATGTATTTCGACGTGAACGACACCTATGTGGTATCGCTGCAAGGCTATTCCCCCATTGCGTATAACACCTATTCCGTGCAGAACTACAACGGAGAGGCGTTGTTCGTACACGCCCTGCATGACACCGTGCCGGAGATAACCAAGACCATATATAAGAATGGTGAGCGTGTGACCATTCCCGACGAGGAAGCCATACAGGAGGCATCCACGAAGATACAGGAGATACGCAGCAAGTTCAACGCATGGCTCGACCGCCAGCCGATTGCCGTCCGTGACGAGTTGGTAAGGCTATACAACGAGCGTTTCAACTGCTATGTCCGTCCGCATTATGACGGCTCGGCTCAGACTTTCCCCAGCCTGTCATTTGAGCATTTCCCGTACAAAGACCTGTACCCCTCACAAAAGGATGCCGTCTGGATGATTAAGCAGAACGGTGGCGGTGTGTGCTGGCATGAGGTAGGCGCAGGCAAGACGATGGTCATGTGCGTGGCGGCATACGAAATGAAGCGTCTCGGCATGGTGCGCAAGCCCCTCATTATCGGACTGAAAGCCAACGTGCATGAGATAGCCGACACTTTCCGCAAGGCATATCCGAGTGCAAGGCTGCTCTATCCCGGCAAGGAGGACTTTACCCCTGCCAACCGTGCGGAGCTTTTCAACAAGATAAGGAACAGCAACTGGGACTGCATCATACTGACACACGACCAGTTCGCCAAGATACCGCAGTCTGACGAGACGATGATGGATATATTCACGGAGGAGTTGCAAGACGTGGAGCGTTCTTTGGAGGTGCTGGAACGGTCGGGGCTGAAATGGCGCAGCCGTCGCATGAGCAAGGGACTGGAGAAACGGCAGCAGAACTTGATGGCAAAGCTGGCAGAATTGAGGCACAACATCGAGAACCGCAAGGATGACTGCATAGACTTTCACGCTATGGGCATAGACCACATTTTCATTGACGAGTGCCATATGTTCAAGAACCTCATGTTCCAGACACGACACACGAGGGTTGCAGGCATCGGCAACACGCAGGGCTCGCAGAGGGCGATGAACCTGCTGGTAGCCATCCGTGACATTCAGAAGCGCACAGGTCGTGACATGGGGGCGACATTCCTGTCGGGTACGGTCGTAGTGAACGCACTGACGGAGCTGTATGTGCTTTTCAAGTACCTGCGCCCGAATGAACTCAAAAGGCAGATGATAAGCTGCTTCGATGCGTGGGCTGCCATCTTTACGCAGAAGACCGTCGACTATGAGATTGGCGTGACGGGGGCAATCAAGAGAAAAGAGCGTTTCCGCACCTATATCAAAGTACCCGAACTGGCTGCTTTCCTGCGTGAGATTACGGACTACCGCACGGCAGAAATGATTAACCTCGACGTGCCGGAGAAGAACATACGCTTCCTGTCGGGTGCGCCGACCATCGAGCAGGAGGAAATGATAGGCAGGTTGGTGGCTTTCGCACAGAGCGGAGAGTGGAACGCATTGGGGCTTGACACCCCCGAACCCGAAAACCTCGACAAGGCGAAGATGCTCATTGCAACCGACGTGGCAAGGAAGATGTCTTTGGATATGCGTATGCTGGGCGACAAGTTCAGCGACGATGCCGACAACAAGGCTTCAAGGTGTGCGAAGACCGTCTATGACTATTATGTACGCTCCGCATCGAACAAAGGGACACAATTCATATTCAGCGATTTAAGCACCTACAAGCCCCATGAGTGGAATATCTATGAGGACATCAAGGACAAGCTGATAAAGTTAGGCATCCCTGCAAGTGAAATCCAGTTTATTCAGACGGCAAAGAGCGAGAACGCACGGAAACGCATCATAGCCGACATGAACGCAGGGCGTGTGAGGGTGCTGTTCGGCTCTACCTCGATGTTAGGCACGGGAGTAAACGCCCAGCAGAGGGCGGTGGCGGTACATCATCTTGACATTCCTTGGCGTCCTGCCGACCTCGAACAGCGCAATGGCAGGGCTGTCCGCAAGGGCAACAGCGTGAAACTTTGGGGCGGTAACAAGGTGGACGTTATTATATACGGCACGGAGAAAACGCTGGATGCCTACAAGTTCAGCCTGTTAAGGAACAAGCAGATGTTCATCAGCCAAATCAACAACGGTACGGTGGCTACACGGCGCATCGACGAGGGGAGCATGGACGAGAACAACGGCATGAACTTTGCGGAGTTTGTCGCTATCCTGTCGGGAAACAGCGACCTGCTCGACAAGGCGAAGCTCGACAATAAGATAGGACAGCTTGAAAAGGAACAGGCTGCGTTCAACAAGGAGCGTTACAGGGCAGAGCGGAAGATGGACAGAGCCGTAAGGACATTGCGCAGCACAGGCAGAACGCAGGGCGCATGAGCGAGGACTGGGAGTATTTCAAGGGCTATGGTGGCGACCGTCAGATGCTTCTTTCGGGTATGCCGCAGCTGACGGCAGAGGAGACAGGGCGTGAGCTGCACCGCATTTCACGTTCATACAGGGGCGAGACTGCCAAGACGATAGGCTGCTATATCGGGCTGGAACTGACCGTGCGCAGCGAATACACGCTGGGCGGTGGCTTTGACCGCAACACGTTCTTTGTCAAGGGCAAGAGCGGTCTGACATACAGATGCGGTGTTTCGGGGGCATTGCCGCTGGGCTTTGCGGACTCTGCCATATACCCGGAAACGACACTTGAAAAATTGCCTGCCATGATAGAGAGGCAGAGAGAGACGGCTGACAGACTGGAGAGTGAACTGCCCACGCTCATGCAGATTGTCGCAAGGGAGTGGGGAAAGACCGAGGAACTGAACGCCTTGAAAGCAGAGCGTGATGCACTCCAGCAGCGCATCGACGAAGCACTCAGAGAGGCGGAGCGGAAAGGGGAGGCAGTAGAGGCTGCCTGACCCCTGTATATTTAACCTTGTTTCCCTTGTCTTGCAGTGATGCAGGGCAAGGGATTTTTCATAGTGGCAGGTGTGGATGCCGGCGGTGCCGTTGGCACCGGTATTTCCATCTTTTTAGTGCTTTCACTATCTCAAACAAGTTTTCAGTTATCGCCTCGGCAGAAAAAGAAACGATTTCTGCCGAGGTGGAATTAACATTTCAAGCCCCTTTTTTAACA
>JAFLUT010000115.1 GCA_022508665.1 Prevotellaceae bacterium
GCCGTTCACGATTACAATAGTCAGCCGTGACAAATTATAATCGTCAGCCAATGCAAATTATCTATGCCAGCGGTTGTCAACTAGTTCGTTCAGCCGCTCTCTACTTTTGGAGGCAACGGCTGTCCACTTTTTAGAGCAACCCCCGCTTATTTTTGACAGCGACCGTTATGTACCCAACAAGCAAATACTCCATTACAACAACATCAAAACTTCCCGAATGAAAATACACACCACCTTACTTTACACATACATAATATATAAATACAAAAAACATGCAGTCTTTCTCACAATTCCACCTCCCATATACTATTTTTCTTCCTCTATTATTTGTATACCCCCATTTTTTATGTAATTTTGGAGTTGAATTCCGAATTTGCATAAAAATATGAGCAACGATTACATACCACGTAGCATTGAAAGTGTATATAAAATAATCACCCTTAAATTAAACAAAAATAATGTCAAAACTTGTATTACCATACGCATACAATAATAATGGAGAACTTGTACATATCGACAACGCAACAAAAGAAGACAAATATACTTGTCCTAATTGTAATGCTGAAATATTATTAAGAATTAGTAAAATACCTGCTGGGCATAAATACTACAAGAGGAGTCATTTCGCCCATAGAGGAAATTCAGACAATCATTGTTCTGAGTCGTTTTTACATAAATTATTCAAAGAAAAATGCGTTGAATACATAAGTGCTAAAATCGCTAACAATGACAACATATATTTTGAATGGCATTGCGAAAAATGCGATGAGAAGCATCAAGGTAATTTATTGAAAAAGGCTGTTCGAGTTGTGTCTGAGTTTGATTTAGGAATATGCAAACCAGATATTGCTTTACTTGATAAAAATGATAAAGTTGTTATTGTTATTGAGATAGTCGTAACACATAAGCCAGAATCAGAGGTAATGCAGTATTATAAAGAGAATAAAATTGCTTGTTTGCAAATACAAGTCAATGATTTTGCTGATTGTGATACAATAGAAGAGAAAATCTCTCATCCTGATAAGATGAATATCTGCCCAAATCCCAAATGTAAAAAATGCGGAGAAATAATGCAACATGTACAAATGGTAACAATGATTAGTCCTTGCTGGCGATGTGGCAAAGAGATGAAAATAGCTATGATTTCCCCAAAAAATGGCTCTTGCCTTTTAGATCCTCAGTATTTTAATGACGAAGATATGAAAATAGCAAGAACTATGGGAGCAAACATTCGGCTGTGCTATAGTAAAACTATTGAAAATTCATATTTTGCCAATGTATGTGAACATTGCAATGCTTTTGTGGGAGATTTTTATTTACCTTGTTATTTTTATCTCCCACACGAAGCGGAATCTGACTATTATTACAAATGCTTAAATTGTATATACAAATAACCTTTCATTGAAAAAACATTTGAAAAGTATCATTATTTAATAATTTTTCATAACTTTGCGTTCAAATACAAAAAATAACATTTCTAATTATGAAAAAGTGGTTAGTTTTTCTTTTAGGCTTTATTGCTGGTATTGTGTTTACATTTATTGTTGCCTTTTTTATTGGCAGGTCTAATAAAGGCGATAATAATGTGGAGCAAGTCGTTGAAGACGAGATTGTAGCAGCCGATAATGGAATGACATTTTTTGCACAACCGGGAGAATGTTTAAGTACAAACGATTTTGAAGTTCTGCAAGTTATAGAAGACGGGGGTGCATTAGCTCAAGAAGTAAAGTGGGAGCCATATATAGAAGGATATATACCAACAAATTCAGATTTATTAGTATTTGTAATTAATGATGATGGGGAATATTATTACGATGGTCAAATCATTAAAGTTCCTCAAGGTAAATGTATGCGACAAGTTGGTATATATAAATACCTAACACAAGGAGGTTTCGAAAAGACTGTACCTATTGTAAAAATAATGGACAAATAAAATGAAAGCCCTTGGCGCCAAGGGCTTTCATTTGCTATACAGGTTTAGGCATCATTAAAATTATGTATATTATGCAATTTTCTTGCATAATATACTGCTATTATTACAAAAAGTCGTACCTTTGCAACCGTTTTCTGAATAAATATACAAAGGTATGACGGCGAGACAGTCGAGACTTGACATAATAAAGGGGATAATCCAGACGCAGGAGATAGGCAGTCAGGAGGAGTTGGCGCAGGCGTTGGCTAAGGAGGGAGTGAAGATGACGCAGGCAACGCTGTCGAGGGATTTGAAAGTGCTGAAGGTGGTGAAAGGCTTTTCTCCGAAAGGGAAATCCATATATATGCTGCCTTACAATCCGTATTACAGGAGAGTGAGAGAGCATAGGCAGGAGGGGACGGCGATACAAAACGGATTTATGTCTATACGCATATCAGGACAGTTGGCGGTGGTGAAGTGCCGACCGGGGTATGCGAGCGGATTGGCAAGCGATATTGACAACGCTAATATAAAGGAAGTGATAGGGACGATTGCAGGGGATGACACCATTTTCCTTGCCCTTGAAGAGGGATTTAACAAAGAGGTTTTGGAAGCAAATTTAAGAACAATAGCGCCTGTGTATGCGGGCAGTCAGTTATAACGATGATTTACGAAGACGGAATTAAGGTGATAGTGGCTGATTTGAGCCATGAGAAGTACGTAGACCTTATATTGGACACGATACGCGAAGCGGCGAAGAAGCGTGGCACGGGTATTGCTGAGCGTAGCCATGAGTATGTGGCGACGAAGATGAACGAAGGCAAGGCGGTGCTGGCTCTCGACCCAAGCGTGCAGACAGAGTTGGGCGATAAGTTCGCAGGTTTCAGTTACATAGAGACGTGGGGGAATAAGTCGTATGTCACTACGTCGGGACTGATTGTGCATCCCGATTATCAAGGACATAACATCGCCAAACGCATTAAAGACCACACGTTCACGTTGGCTCGTGTGCGTTGGCCTCATGCAAAGATTTTCTCCCTCACCAGTGGTGATGCTGTGATGAAGATGAACACGGCATTGGGATACGTGCCTGTGAGTTTCAATCAGTTGACTGACGACGATGCCTTTTGGCGTGGGTGCAGAGGATGCGTGAACCATCCTATCTTGCAGATGAAAGAGCGTAAGTTCTGCATCTGCACAGGAATGCTGTACGACCCCGAAACGCATACGGACGAGCATCTTCCAGAGGGGATATACAAGGAGATAAAGGAGGAGTTGACGAAGAGAGGACTTTTATAGATATATAATATAATAAGAATATACATTATGGCAGAAAAGAAAAAAGTGGTCGTTGCTTTCAGCGGCGGTCTTGATACATCCTACACGGTGATGTATCTCGCAAAGGAAAAGGGCTATGAGGTGTATGCCGCTTGTGCAAACACTGGTGGTTTCTCGCCCGAACAACTCAAGACGAATGAGGAGAATGCATATAAACTCGGGGCTACGAAGTATGTAACGCTCGACGTCACTCAAGAGTATTATGCCAAGTCGCTGAAGTACATGGTGTTCGGCAATGTGCTTCGCAACAACTGCTACCCTATATCCGTAAGTTCTGAACGCATCTTTCAGGCGCTTGCCATTGCACGTTATGCCAAGGAAATAGGAGCGAGTGCCATCGCTCACGGCTCAACTGGTGCAGGTAACGACCAGATACGTTTCGACATGACTTTCCTCGTTATGGCACCGGGCGTGGAAATCATCACTCTCACTCGCGACGGCAACCTCAGCCGACAGGAGGAGATTGACTATCTGAACAAGAATGGTTTTGCGGCAGACTTCACCAAACTGAAATACTCTTACAACGTAGGCATTTGGGGTACATCCATCTGCGGCGGAGAGATATTGGACTCTACCCAAGGTCTGCCCGAATCAGCATATCTGAAGCACCCAACGAAAGAAGGCCCAGAGATACTGAAACTCGGATTTGAAAAGGGCGAACTCGTGTCGGTGAACGGCAAGCACTATGACGACAAAATCGCTGCTATACAGGCAGTTGAGGAAATCGGTGCGGCATACGGCATTGGTCGCGACTGCCACGTTGGCGACACCATCATCGGCATCAAGGGTCGTGTAGGCTTCGAAGCAGCCGCTCCTATGCTCATCATTGGCGCACATCGTTTCTTGGAGAAGTACACCCTCTCGAAGTGGCAGCAGTATTGGAAAGACCAGGTGAGCAACTGGTACGGAATGTTCCTGCACGAGAGCCAGTATCTCGAGCCTGTCATGCCAGACATCGAGGCTATGCTCACGTCTTCACAGCGCAACGTGACTGGCGAGGTGACACTCGAACTGCGTCCACTCACGTTCCAGATGGTCGGCGTAGATTCGCCTAATGACCTCGTTAAGAACAAACTCGGCGAATACGGAGAGACAGCCAAAGCGTGGTCTTCGGAAGATGCCAAGGGCTTTATCAAAGTGACATCAACCCCACTCCGTGCATACTATCTCGCACATCCAAACGAAGAGAGATAATATGATAAAGGTAGGAATACTTGGTGCGGCAGGCTATACAGGGGGCGAGTTGATACGCCTCCTGCTCAACCATCCCGAGGCAGAGATAGTCTTTGCCAACAGCGAATCCAACGCAGGAAATAAGGTCTATGACGTGCATGAAGGACTGATAGGCGAGACAGAATTGGAGTTCTCATCCGATATGCCGTTCAACGACGTGGATGTAGTCTTTTTCTGCTTCGGCCACGGAAAGAGCGAGGCATTCTTGAAGGAACACACCATTCCCGACAGCGTGAAAATCATCGACCTTGCGCAAGACTTCCGCATTGCCTCGCCCAATCACGACTACGTGTATGGTTTGCCCGAAATACACAGGGCGGAAACGGCAACGTGCCAGCATTTGGCAAACCCAGGATGCTTCGCAACGTGCATACAAATCGGACTTCTCCCATTGGCAAAGGCAGGTCTGCTGACACACGACATCGCTGTCAATGCCATAACAGGCTCTACAGGAGCAGGTCAAAAACCGGGGGCAACAACGCATTTTTCGTGGAGGAACAACAATTTCTCTGTGTATAAGTTGTTCACCCATCAGCACATTCATGAGATATGCCAAACGCTCAACGAACTGAAAACTAACGATGCACCCCATGTCGTAGACACTCTCGACGAGGGCTACGATGCAGAGGGAATTACCGTTGATTTCATCCCTTATCGTGGCGACTTCACTCGCGGCATCTTCTGCACATCGGTAGTAACTCTTGACGAGAAACCTGCCGACGGAAGCATTGCCACCCTCTACAAAGACTTCTACAAAGATGCAGCCTTCACCCACTACAGTGATAAGGCTCTCGACCTCAAGCAGGTAGTGAACACCAACAAGGGACTCGTACACGTCGACGTGTTCGGCAAGAAAGCAGTAATAACCAGCATGATTGACAACCTCCTCAAAGGCGCAGTCGGGCAGGCAGTACAGAATATGAACATAATGTTCGGCATCGACGAGCGTGCCGGGCTAAACCTCAAGGCATCAGCCTTTTAGCATTTATAAGCCATTTAGCACTATGGAACTATTTGACGTATATCCACTTTTCGACATAGCCATCGACAAAGGCAAAGGTTGCCGCGTGTGGGACGACAAGGGGCAAAAATATCTCGACCTCTATGGCGGTCATGCAGTCATCAGCATCGGTCACAGTCACCCTCACTATGTCGAGGCAATCACCAAGCAGGTAAACAAACTCGGTTTCTACAGCAACTCCGTGCAGAACCCTCTCCAGAAGGAACTGGCGACACGCCTCGGCAAGGTTTCTGGCTATGAGGACTACCAGCTGTTCCTCATCAACTCAGGGGCAGAGGCAAATGAGAATGCGATGAAACTCGCCTCATTCTACAACGGACGCACACGCATTCTCTCTATGGAGAAGGCTTTTCACGGCAGAACATCCCTTGCAGTAGAGGCGACGAACAACCCTAAAATTATCGCTCCAATCAACGACAACGGACACGTTACATACTTGCCTATCAACGACCTTCCCGCATGGCAAGAGGAGATAGAGAAAGGCGATGTATGTGCCGTAATCATCGAGTGCATACAGGGCGTGGGCGGCATTCGTCTTGTCACAAAAGAATTCCTTCAAGGTCTGCGTGAACTCTGCGACAAACACAACACCGTGCTTATCTGCGACGAAATTCAGTGTGGCTACGGCAGAAGCGGCAAGTTCTTCGCCCATCAGCATCTGAATGTACGCCCCGACATAATCACCGTTGCCAAAGGCATCTGCAACGGTTTCCCTATGGGCGGCGTGCTTATCTCCCCGAAATTCAAGCCTATATACGGGCAACTCGGCACCACATTCGGAGGCAATCACCTCGGCTGCGCAGGCGCATTGGCAGTCTTAGACGTCATTGAGCAAGAGCAACTTGTAGAGAACGCAGCAAAAGTCGGCGCATACCTCATCGACACCCTCACAGCCGAAATGCAGGCAGGCAACCTCCCCCACGTCATCGACGTGCGCGGCGAAGGTCTGATGATTGGCATCGAACTCGACATTCCCTACAAAGAGCCACGCACACGCCTCATCAAGGAGCAACATTGCTTCACAGGATGTTCAGGCACCAACGTCATCCGCCTCCTTCCACCACTCTGCCTAACAATGGACGAGGCGAAAGACTTCATCGAGCGGTTCAAGAAAGCCTTAGCATAGTCGAAACAAGGCTCTGCAATGATAGTATAATGGGGGAGGATGAAAAAAACTCCCCCAAAACTTTGCAGATAACAAAAATATGACTAACTTTGCACTGCATTTGCCCCGATGGCGGAATTGGTAGACGCGTTGGTCTCAAACACCAATGAAG
>JAFLUT010000116.1 GCA_022508665.1 Prevotellaceae bacterium
CTATTATAATTTGTCACGGCTGACTATTGTAATCGTGAACGGCAGGGAGTTTCAGCGGTGCGCCGTTGTCGTTCTGGACAGTAAAAGGGCAGTTTGGATAACGCTGAACTGTTTAATATGAACTCGACAAACTTCAATGACCGTAAATATCTTTTCGTCGAACTGGCGTTAATATAGAGAGTGTTACACATTGTAACCTTTAGATAACAAAAAGTTTGCTGACAGACTGTAAACAACTTGCAATTCTGCAAAGATATAAAAAATGGCATTTAATATAAAATTTTTATACTTTTTTTACGACCTTTGCAAAAGAAAGAAGAAAATTTGTAAAAGATAGAGAGATATGAAACTTACGGTGGTAAAAGTGGGCGGTAAAATCGTGGAGGACGAAGGCACGTTGCAGCAACTGCTTAAAGATTTTTCTGCCATAGAGGGAGCAAAGGTGCTGGTGCATGGTGGCGGTCGGTCGGCTACGAAGGTGGCTGCTCAGTTGGGCATAGAAAGTACAATGATTGGGGGTAGGCGTGTGACTGACGCTGAAATGCTGAAGGTGGTGACAATGGTGTATGGCGGATTGGTGAACAAGAACATCGTGGCGAAATTGCAGGCATGTGGCATCAACGCATTGGGATTGACGGGTGCAGACATGAACGTGATGCTCTCCCACAAACGCCCCCTTAAAAAAGTGACGATGGATGACAGTGGTACGGAGCAGATGGTGGACTTCGGATTTGTGGGCGATGTGGATGCCTGCGACGGCAAGATGCTTGCCACGCTCATAGGCGAGGGCGTTGTGCCAGTCATGGCTCCGCTTACGCACGACAAGCAGGGTAATTTGCTGAATACCAATGCTGATACGATTGCAGGAGAGACGGCAAAGGCACTTGCTCCTTATTTCGATGTCACTCTCATATATAGTTTTGAACACGCAGGTGTGTTGACCGACCCAGAGGATGAGGCATCCGTGATACCTCACATAAGCGCTGAGAGTTTCATGCAGTTGAAGGCTGACGGCACAGTGAGTGGCGGCATGATTCCGAAGATTGAAAATGCTCTCGAAGCAGTGAAGGCAGGTGTGAAACGTGTCATAATCACCAAGGCGGATGCTATTGACGGCAATCATGGCACAGTAATATATTGATGATTGATTTTCAGCACGATATACTTCCTCTGAAGAGTATCATCTTCCGAACAGCGCTACGCATCGTCCTCAACAGGGAGGAAGCGGAAGACATCGTGCAGGACACTCTGTTAAAATTATGGCAGAGGCGTGAGGACTTAGGGCAAGTGGCTAATCTTGAGTCATTTGCCCTTGCTTCTGCTCGCAATCTTGCGTTGGACAGAAAGGCGAAGATGGAGAGCCGCAACGTGTCGTTTGACAATGACACGCATGATCGCATTGACCATGGGCAGGTGAGCGTTGAACAGGATTTGATGCACCGTGAAAGCACCAATGCCATTGCCCAAATCATCAATTCGCTGCCAGAAAAACAACGTATGGTGATACATCTCCGCGACATAGAAGGCAAATCATATAAAGAAATATCAGAAACGTTAAGTATCAGCGAATCAGACGTAAAAGTGACTCTTTTCCGCGCTCGCAACGAACTGAAAGAAAAGATTATTCAAAAAAAATCATTTTTTCTGTAACTTTTCAAGCCTTTATCCGTCTTATAGATAAAAGGGCTGTTAAACAAACACTCACTCGGACAATGGATTACAAGTACATCGAACAACTTCTGGAATGTTACTTCGACTGTCAAACAACTTTGCAGGAGGAGCAAATTCTGCGTTCATTCTTTGCGCAAGAGGAAGTGCCAGCCCATCTTGCCCAGTACGCCAGCCTCTTCAAATATGAGGCGGAAGCCAAGGAGGCAATGCTCGGTGAGGAGTTTGACAAACGGATAATGGCTAAGATTACTACCGAGGAAAGGCCGCAGAGGCATATCATCAAGAAGTCCACCCGTCTCTTTGCTCCATTCTTCAAGGCTGCCGCAGTGGTGGCAATGGCATTGACTATCGGCAACGCAGCCGACAGCGCCATTGGAGAGCATGAAGCAGAGGAGCATGCAGGTGTTGTGGCTATCGACCCATACATCAAGACAAGTGATGTGCAGCGTGCCATTCGTGTCAAGGATGTGAGCAAGGCAGAAATGAAAGTGGTGAACGACTCAATAAGCAGCATTACTCCTGCAGAGGAGGTACAGTAAGCACTGCTCTCCATTCTTGCTTGTCGAGGAAAGATATTTGCTTTTACATAATATAAAAAACATCAATGCTTAACTAAACCAAAACCAACCGAAGGTCAAACTGCGAAGTCCATGCCTTCTCGCCCGATGAGTATATCTGAAGGCACTGCAAGGGCAGAAAGCCCAGTTCTCAAAAAACACATTCCGTACTTCCAAGTACGAAAAGTACTCAGCAGACAATGTCTGCTGAGTACTTTTTTATGTTTTTTGTATGTTCCGTAAGAAGTCATTGAGCCAAATACGCTGCCAATGCTGGAGTGCCTCCCGATTGCCCCTTTTTGTGTACAGACCGTAAAAGGTAAGGTAAATCGCCATAGCCTATTTACCTCTGAGGTGGTGTGAGTTGCACTGTTTTTGTCCCCTGTTTATTGCTGTATTTTTATGATGCGGTTTGTGACCCTTTCCGATGAAATCGTCTTGCCGTCTTCGTCTACTATATCTACGTTCCACACGTGTGTGGTTCGCCCTGCGTGGATAAGTCGTGCCTTGCCGTACACCTTGCCTTCGTTGGACGACATGGCAACGTGGCTGCCGCTCACTTCCGTTCCACACACGGCATACGCCTCGTCGTATTCTATCAGATGCAACGACCCGACACCTGCAATGGTCTCCGCAAGAGTCAGCGATGCCCCTCCGTGCAGGATACCCATGTATTGTCGTGTGGCAGGGCAGATAGGCATTTCCGCCATGGCATAGTCATCGTCGGTAGGAATGAACCGTATCCCCAACGCTTCAATCATCGTTCCCTGCATTCGGGAATGGAGGAAATCGCATTCTTTCTGTGTCAGCATAGGGAGTTATTTAAGATGGTCTTCAAAGTATCTTGTTATCACGTTGTGCAGATGCACTCGGTCTGTGCCGAACATGTTATGCTCATCGCCCGGATAGGTAAAGAGGTCGGGATAAGTGCCAGCATCTATGCACGCACGGATGAAGGAAAGGGTTTGTTGAGGCACGCATACGGGGTCGTTGCCGCCGTAGATGACCATGAGGCGACCTTTCAAATTTTTCGCCTTGTTGAGTAGAGAGGTGTTGTCATAGCCTTCGGGATTGCTCTGCGGCGTGTCCATATAGCGCTCGCCATACATGACCTCGTAGAACTTCCAGTCGATGACAGGGCCTCCTGCCACGCCTACTTTGAACACATCGGGATAGGTGGTCATAAGGCTGGTGGTCATATATCCGCCGAAACTCCAGCCATGCACGCCGAGACGGTCGCCATCGACGTATGGGAGGCTTTTCAGATATTCAACTCCGCAAATCTGGTCTTTCATTTCCTCCACACCGAGGTTGCGGAATGTCGCCTGCTCGAATGCCAAGCCACGGTGTTCGCTGCCGCGGTTGTCGAGGCAGAACATCACATAGCCTTGCTGTGCCATCCAGATGTCCCATCCACGCACGCCCCAGTTGCGTGAGGCGTCTATGTTGTGGGCGTGAGGACCGCCGTAGACGTACACCACGGCAGGGTATTTCTTGTTGGGGTCGAAGTTGGTGGGGAGGATGAGGCGATAGTAGAGGTCAGTCACTCCGTCGGCTGCCTTGATGCTGCCAGTCTTGATTTCTGGCACTTGGTAGTCCTTCCACGGGTCTTCGGCTGTAAGGATGTTTTGAGTCTTGCCAGTCTTTGTAGATACGATGTCTATGTTTCGTGGAATGACTGGAGAGGAATAGTAGTCGCAGATGTAAGCGCCAGAAGCGGAGAGGGTGGCGTTGTGCCAGCCAGTTGTGTTGCCGAGAGGAGTGCGTTTGCCTTTCATATCGACCTTGAAGATGTTCTGCTGCAATGGGTTTGTCTCGTTGGATGTGAAGATTACGGCTTTCAACGCTTCGTCAAATCCAAGCACGTCGAACACCTCATACTCGCCCTTTGTGAGTTGAGTGAGTTGCTTTCCGTCTATATTATATAAGTATATGTGGTTGTAGCCGTCCTTGCGTGTCTGATAGATGAACTTTGAGTTGTCCCATGGAAGGAAAGCGATTGGGTGCATTGGCTCAAAGTATTTGTCGTTGCTTTCGGTGAAGATGGTACGGATTTTCTCGCCAGTGGTGGCGTCGTATTCATCGAGCGAGCCGTGGTTTTGGTCGCGGTTGAGTTCTATGAGGTAGAGTTTCTTCTCGTCGGGCGACCATGCTATATTGGTGAAATAGCGGTCGGTGGCATCGCCGGTATTAAGATAAATCGTAGTGCCTGACTGAGGATTGAAGATGCCTATGCTGACAGTGTGGGATGTCTCGCCAGCCATAGGGTAGGGGTCTGGCTCGACAACGGCGCAGCGTGAAGTGTTGCCGTCAGCAGTTGTCTCGATGTTGGGGGAAATGTTGATTTGCGGATATTTAGACACTTTGCTTTGATCCATACGGTAGAAAGCGAGGAGGTTGCCTTTAGGACTCCAGAACGTGCCTTTTGAAATGCCGAACTCGTTGCGATGCACGCTTTCGCCATACACGATGTCTGCCGTTCCGTCGTTGCTGACTTGCTTGACCGTTCCGTCGGCTGTCTGCACATAAAGATTGTGGCTGAAAGTGTATGCCGTGGCTTTCGACTGCTGGTTCCAATCGGTGTTGGCTGCCTTTGTGTCGAGTGTGCTATGCCATACGATTTTCTCATCCTTCCAGTCTATCAATGTGCGTTCATCCTTTATGGGAATCATCACAAGGGGAGTGTCAGCGTATGGGAAATATGCGTTATACAAATGATATACATTCTTATAGCCTGCTTCTTTCAGTAGAGCGTTGATTTTGTCAAGGGTGAACAAAGTGGAGGTAGAGCCGTTGTCTTTGTTTATCGCTTTGCAGTCGTCTGTGCCTAATTCTATGCACTCGTCGCCCCACCATGTGAGGTATTTGTTTGTGGGGACAGAGGTTTGGTAATAGGTAGAACCGCCGGGAATGAGGTCGTCGATAGTGAAGAGTTTAGTCTGTGCCATAAGCGTGAAAGTCAGTGTGGCAAAAAGGGAAAAGGTAAGAATTCTTTTCATTTCATTATTTCTTTTAGAGGAATTAGTACGAAATTTCGCTGCTGCATGAGAGGGTGGGGGATGGTGAGTTCGGGGGTCTGGATGTGCAGGTCGTCGTAGAGGAGTATGTCGATGTCGATGATGCGGTCGTGATACTGCCCGTGCCGTGACTTGTGTGTCCTGCCGAGGTCTCGCTCTATCTGCTGCGTGGCGTGAAGAAGGTCGATGGGAGATAGTTCTGTTTCTACACGCACGGCGGCATTGAGGAAGGTGTTTTTGCTGTCATATCCCCAAGGTTCTGTTTCGATAAAGGCGGACTGGGCTGTGATGTCGCCAATCCGCCTTGCTATTTCTGAGACGGCTGATGCGAGGTTCTGTTCCTTGTCGCCGAGATTACTGCCGAGCGATAGATAGACAGTGTGCATCAGTCGATTATGAGCATTGCATCGCCGTATGTACCAAACATATAGTCGTGATTTAACGCCTCTTTGTATGCATCCATTATGAGGTCGTAGCCACCGAATGCCGTCACGAGCATAAGCATTGTAGTGAGAGGGAGTTGGAAGTTAACCACGAAAGCATCCGCTACGGTGAAGTCGTATGGTGGGAAGATAAATTTGTTCGTCCAGCCGTCGAACTCTTTGAGGCAACCGCCGGGTCCTGCCGCCGTCTCTATTGCTCGCAGGACTGTTGTACCTACTGCACACACCTTGTGTCCGCTCTCCTTTGCCTTATTCACGATGTCGCATGCCTCTTTGGTAACGAACATCTGCTCAGAGTCTGTCTTGTGTTTCGTCAAGTCCTCCACGTCTATGCTGCGGAAGTTCCCCAAGCCTGCATGCAGAGTGATAAATGCTTGTTCAATCCCTTTTATCTCCATGCGCTTCATCAGTTCGCGAGAGAAGTGCAGGCCAGTAACAGGCACAGTAACAGCGCCTTCGTTGCGAGCAAAGATAGTTTGGAAACGCTCGTGGTCTTCTTCCTCTGTTGGGCGGCGATGACGTATCTCATCGGGGATTGGTGCTTCGCCAAGAGAGTAGAGAGCCTGCTTGAATACATCGTGCGAACCATCATAGAGAAATCTCAATGTTCGTCCGCGTGATGTAGTGTTATCAATGACTTCTGCCACAATCGACTGGTCTTTGCCAAAGTAGAGTTTGTTGCCAATTCGTATCTTTCGGGCTGGGTCAACAAGCACGTCCCACAGATGCAGTTCCTCGTTGAGTTCTCGAAGCAGGAATACCTCTATGCGAGCGCCAGTCTTTTCCTTATTACCATATATGCGTGCAGGAAAAACCTTCGTGTCGTTGAAGATAAATGCATCCCCTTCGTCAAAGTAGTCTGTGATGTCCTTGAACAGACGATGCTCAATCTCCCCAGTCTGCTTGTGTACGACCATCAGTTTTGCCTCGTCGCGGTTGTAGAACTTCGTCTCTGGATCGTAAGTGCGTGGGTAGAGGGCGATTTTCTCCTCTGGAAGTTTGAATTTGAATTGTGATAGTTTCATATCTTTAGTTTTCTTCTTTTTCTAATGTTTGAGTGTCAAGCCACTG
>JAFLUT010000117.1 GCA_022508665.1 Prevotellaceae bacterium
TCAACAAGAGCATCAACGACCCGGACTATGCCCGCAAGCTCTACCTGATAGAACATTGCATATATGGTGTGGACATCCAGCCCATTGCCGTACAGATTTCCAAGCTCCGTTTCTTCATTTCCTTGGTTGTGGATCAGAAACCCACCAATGATGCCGCCCATAATTTCGGCATTCGTCCGCTGCCCAATCTTGAATCAAAGTTCGTGGCAGCCAATACGCTCATCCCTGTCGATTATGATGCCTCCCTCTTTGAGTCCACGGATGCTATCATTACCAAGAAAGAACAACTGAAGGAACTAAACCACAAGATATTTCTTGCCAAACGGAACATTGACAAGCAGCGGCTGAGAGATAAAATCAAGGAAACACGCACGGCATTGGCAAAAGCCATCGAAGAAACAGGCTTCGTCAATCCCGGTGCTGCCCAGCAACTGGCAGACTGGGATATGTTTGAGCAAAACACCTCCTCTCCATTCTTCGATGCCGAGTGGATGTTTGGAGTGAAAGGTGGTTTTGATATTGTGATTGCTAATCCGCCGTTTGTGTCATCAAAAGACTTAAACATTTTTGATAAAAGTAGCTACAAAGTTTTGTACAAAACAGCAGAAAAACAATTTGATTTATATTCATTATTTATTGAAAAAGGAATAAAACTTGTTTGTGCCAATGGCACAATTTCTTATATTGTCCCTGACTCTGTCATAGGACGTTCTAATTTTTCTTCAGTTAGAAATCTTATAGTTGTTGAAAATACAATCCAACAATGGGTTCATATTAATAATGTGTTTGAATCTGCTGTCGTTTCTAACTTAATTTTCGTATGCCAAAAACAAAAGAAAATAGAATATTCTTTCGTATACATAAAATCGGAGTCCATTAGAGATTGGACATTAGGTAACTATGCCCAAACTACTATAGAGTTACAACTTGTTAAATCAGACACAGAAAGAAAAGTATATTTTGCAAACCAAGAGAAACTTACCTTACAGAACAAACTGCTTTCCTCAGAGACTTTTGGTGATAAATGCATATTGTGGCGAGGTGAAGAAATAGGAAAATCTTCAGACCTTATATCTGATTGCCAATTCCAAAATTCTTTGCCTATTATAACAGGTAAAGAAGCACGTAGGTATATACTTCCGCATTGTAATAAGTGGATTGATGCTTTTGATGTAATAAAATCGTTAGATAATTATAAACATCATAAAATACTAATCAGACAAGTCGGGAGTTGTATAAATGCAACGATTGATCGAAATGGTGGTGTTACGACACAATCGGTTTATGCTCTTTATCCGAAATCTATAAAGGAACAAAAACACTTAAATGCTATATTAGGTGTATTAAACTCCAAACTTTTTGACTTCTTTTACAAGTTAGTATCAGGTGACAAACAAATGTTTGCAAGAATTATACTTGAAAACATTAAGGCATTGCCTTATCCTAATATAGTCAATCCAATTATTGATATTCTCGACAAAAAGGTTGAGATGTTATTATCAAATTCGAGATTTGATAATAACGCTGAAAATGAAATCGATATTCTTGTCTATCAGCTTTATGGTTTAAGTTATGATGAACTTCTCATTGTAGACCCAGAAACACCTATAACGAGAGAAGAATATGAAACAACATAGAATTATTTATTTGTTTTTTGAGGATGTAAAGGGGGCTTTACATCCTCAAAAATGTTACTCCAAAATTCATATTCAATTTAGGTACCTTTTTACGACCTCTTTATCTTTTTCTGGTAAATCATATATACTGTCAAAAAAAACAATTCCGTCAGCATCTATCGATCTAATATGAGCATCAAGTTTTTCAATGTCTTCAAATTCCATTCCATATCGTATCATCCAAATATAACGACTATCGTCAGTCCCATAGCGTAGCAACTTAGAAAAGCGCTCAGCCCTTTCATCTTGAACGTTCTCTGCATAGCTCATAAATGTTGCAAAAAAAAGTTCGCCAAGTTTAAAGTCGATCAATTTGTCAAAAAAGTCATAAGTATCATAAAGGATTGCATCATAGCTCACATCCTTTGCTTTGGTTCCATTTGGAAATAGAGAGAATACACGAAGATTTTTCTTGGGTAAATCACTGAAACCTGTGATAAATGCACTAGGTAATTGATCTGATTTTAAGCCTCGCTTTTCACGTTTTCTACGCTCCATTAGTTTGCTTGCATGAGAATATCTCCAGCGGCATAATTGTTTGAAAGTTGCACGACACAAAAGTCGTATTAGCATTAGTCGGACTGCTGTTTCAAAAACATTTTTCTCTCCATCACACAATCCACGTCCAAGAGACCTTTCATATATTTTCTTCATTCCTATTATGACAGAATTTTCCACATGGTGATATTCTTCTTTTTGTATAAGATTTCCTTCCTGATCAAACATCAAGTCAAGGACTTCTTTGATTTCTTGAGATCCATCACCTTCTACCATTCTTTGCAGAACAACAGGAGGCATGTTAAATCTGTTATCCATAGTATTGTTGTTTATGGCGTCTTTATAATCGTGGAAATCTTCATCCAAAACATCTTGTCTATCTAAAGATGAATAGCTTTTGATATTATTCTCGCTAAGAAGTATCTTGCGTAGATTTGTCATATTGGTTTCAGATGTTACTACAACATAGCCAATATCAAAATCATCACTATTGGTTGAACGTCCAGCTCTACCAATCAAATTCTTTATTGCAAGAGGTTTGCTATTTTCAAAGCGGTCTAATAGTACAACATCGAATGGCATGTTAATGCCTTGTTCCAAAGTTGAAGTAGAGAAACATAGACGACAAAGTTTACTATTTACAAACTTTTCGACTAACGTGCGTGTTCGTAATGGCATAGAGCCATGATGTATGACAATTCCGCGACGAAGTAAAGAAATAAAACGCGAATAAAATTCACTATTTTCTGTTGTGCTGCCTCCAGTGTATTGCTTGAGTTCTTCTATGATGCTATCAACCATTTCTGTATGAATCTCCGGACACATTTTTACATACCTGTCATATGCTTTTAGAAAATCATAATTAACGACCTTTGATTTTGACATATATATAAGTACACTTCCACCTGTGTGGATAGTCCTTTCTATCGGATCAAAATTGCATTCTGTTCGTGTATTCCCCATTTCGTGTTTGTCTATACCGAAATGGTAATACTTATTTGCGTCTTTATCGTACAATAAGAACATTTGACCAATATTCTTAAACATGTATACTTTGCTCTTTGCTTGTTGTTGTGGAAGATGATTTTTTATAATTTGGGCATCTGGATTTGCAATAAATGGATGAGCAAATATTAACTTTGCATCTGAAAATGAACGATGGCAACGTCTTATTAGACCATCGTAAAACAGTCCTCTGACCGACAGATCGTCACCTAGTTGTGCTTCATCAAACAATATCAAGTCTACCCTTAAATCATCAACATGATTAAATATCATCCCACATCGTTCTGGCGTAACAATGAAAACATTTCTTCTGCTATGGGCTCGATTTATAATATCAATATAAGTAAGGATATTTATACTTTTATCAACAATGGAATTCGTAAGATTAAGATAATATTCATTTATCAGTGCTCTTGATGGTACGACTATCACAACATCATGCTCCGAACTCTCTATTAAACGGCGAAACACATATGACTTGCCTGTACTTGTTGGCGCAGAAAAACTAAAAATATTATTTCTACCAATAGATTGAAGTAAGTCGGCTTGCATGGGAGTATAAATTCCATCAAGTCTAGTACAAATTGCATCTTTATAATCTTGAAGAACAAGTTCTTTTAGATTCTTTGGCGTTTCGTTTGATGGCTTGTAAAACAAGCCAGAAGCCAATAATACACTCTGTTTATATTTTTCAAATAGTTCCTTATGATAGCATTGGACATATGAAAGAGTTTCCATATCAGAAATACTTATAGGGCCATTGACAAAGATATGGTCAATGGTTGCTTGCAATAATGCCTCAACCTCGTGCCCTTCAATTATATCTTGTATTCTATTCATCGTACATCAACAGCTACACAGATTAGTTCTTTATCTTTAGGTAATGCCTTATAAGCATCGTTATTTTTAATGTTTCGTTCCAGATTGTCATCAGATATCGATGTTGAGGAGAATCCGGCAATGAATCCCCTGTCTCCATTAGAAGCTTTACTAATGGCATTGTTAATATTAAACTGAGCTAAGTCGGGCAAATCTGCCAAGTCCCGTTTCTCGCGGATAAAACGGTTTACCTGTTTGATAGCATTGTTGTAGGCATTCGTATTAGCAACATATTTTGCTTCACCAAATAATATCTGTTCGGTCAAGTTTACCGTAAAAATATCAAATCCAGGATTACCACTTGCCTTTTCTTTAAACAGTTCTCCAATAGGTATATCCATATAATGCAATTCGTTCACAATAGAACTGCGTGTCAACTCAGATACTACATATTCTCCTGCGTTACGAATAATTTCTGAGTCCGTTCCATTAGTAAAATCTTTATTCAATTTGTCAATGGTACTTTGTACTCTTACCTCATATGCAGGTTTAAGTATGTCTGCAATCTGGCTTATCCAACACATTGAGGAAAGAGTAGTCAAAATATAGTCTAACGTAATCTTCAAATCATTAGGCTGAACTCTAATAAGTCTCACATTTGGTTCTATAATTTTGTTTATTTTAATAGTATATGATGCTGAATCTACTGTCATATCAATGAAATCCTTTTTAATTTATTCGTCGTTCAAATTCAGAATATGCATAATCCATGCAGTCCGTTCTCCATAAACCCATACTTAAAGTTGAAAAACCAATCTTTTCTATCATAAAACTTAATCTACTTAAATTTGTTCAGTAACTCAATAATTCTATGAATTTCAGAATATGCTTTCAAATCTTCTGGAGATTCTTGGCATAGTTGACATAGTTTCTCAGAGTTTGAAGTTGCACGCTCCAAATCACCATTTTCTGTCAAGTATTTATAGAGATTAGTTCGTATGAAGTATCGCTTTGTCTTTTCATACCCAGGCATATATTTCTGTAATTCAGGAAGCAGTTGCTCGTAACTGTCGTAATGCCGACACACGACATTGGGCAAGAAATGCAACAAGAACCAAAATTCTGTGCATGGGTTCGTTTCTACAAACATCACTCTCCCTGCATATTTCGCTGCATTGTACTTTTTCTTTGCTCGTTGATACAACTGCATTTCAGAGGGAAACTGCAATAGCCTATCCATGTCAAACAAGCAAACAATGTAATCATATTGCTTGCCCAGATAGGTTTCAACTAATTTCAGGATATGATTAATATCGCTGTGTCGTGGAAAGTCTGGAGCTACTTTGAAAGGATAGCGACACGCAACCCTCAAAGAGTCGAAATAAAACCACTCTGTTTCTCCTTCGCCTATGATGGCGATACTTTTTGGTACAGTTCGCCCCATATCACAAATCATTTAAGTTAATGTACTGACTACCAAGAAACGGCAACTTTACTAATTTCCCTTGCTTATAGGCATTATACGGGGAGAGATTCTTATGCAATCCCAAAGACGAAAGACGCACTATCTTGGTTTCGCCAAATTCATCTTTATCCGTGAACCAAATTGTATCACGACGAATGAAATCTTCATCCAAAAGATTAACGTCATGAGTAGTCAAAAGCATCTGGGATGTTTGGTTGCTATTAGCCAAGAACACCTTTATGAAATAGGAAAGCAGTTCATAGTGTATGCTTGTTTCAACTTCATCAATAGGCATAAACTGGTTTCTTTTCAATAAGAAATTCAGAATAACTGACATCCCTAAAAACCGTATAGTTCCATTAGATTCATATTCTTCTGACAAATTATAAAGTTTTGCACCCGCATTATGAGTGAAAACCAGTTCTGCATTCGTTATTTTCCCATTCCTAAGCATTTCCTTTTTTGCTTCATCATCAATAGGAGAATTCTGAATTAACTGTTCCAGTTCGGGAGTAATTAACTCTTCTTCCTCCTGCAAGGTAATGTCTTCTATATTAAAGTCAGAAGCCTTCAGGAAATTCAAAATAAACTTTTTCAGTTCCCCATTCTCGTCTTTGTTCAGATACCTTTTCACAAACCCAGATAAAGACATCCTTGGGGCTAATACATCCTTGACCTGTTTAGCAAAGTAATCATAAACATCATTTAGTTTCGTCTTTTCAACATTACTTTTGCCAAATGCGGCCAACACGCTACTATTATTGATGGTGTTGCCAGCGATGACATCCTGGCTTTTCTTACTTAATTTAAGGTTTGCACCAAAATCTATTGTCGTAGAATCGGTGACGGCATCATAATGGCGGTCATACAGTTTGGTTGGTCGAATGGAATCATATACTATCAAGGTCTCAGAATAGATGTACTTCGCATCCAATTCAAAACGGAGAATATACTTGGATTGATTGATATAGAATACCATCGACATTTTTGTCGGCTCATTCCTTGAAGTGTCGTCCAATAAAAAAGGAACTACACCCGTCTTCTCGTTTCGGTCTTTGGGCATACTTAACACAAGCATCCTAAAGAATTCTATAGCATTCAAGATATTGGTTTTGCCAGAAGCATTGGAGCCATATATAATCCCTATTTTTAATAGCCTTACTCCATCTTTGACCTCAACGGAGTATTCGTCAGACATGAAAGTGTCCGACGATGGCTCAAAACTAATCCTTTGTATAGATTTTATGGAGAAAAAATTCTCTACGCTAAATTCTGCTATCATAACT
>JAFLUT010000118.1 GCA_022508665.1 Prevotellaceae bacterium
TATATTTATATAAATTCAAGTTTAATTTTATAAAATATAAGTTATATTTTAAGAACGCATACGGCTTGACTGGGGGCAGACTGCCCTTTCAATATCGAAAACAAGGATAAACGACACAGAAATGGACATAATAAGAACATACTTTCCCGACATTAGCGAGAGGCAGACGGAGCAGTTCGCCATGCTCGAAGGGCTTTACAACGATTGGAATGCCAAGATAAACGTTATCTCTCGCAAGGACATTCAGAACCTTTACGAACATCATGTGCTGCATTCGCTGGGCATAGCCAAGGTGGTGCATTTCCGCAGCGGCACAAAGATAATGGACCTTGGCACAGGAGGAGGCTTTCCGGGCATTCCCCTTGCCATAATGTTCCCCGAGACGGAGTTTCACCTTGTGGACAGCATCGGAAAAAAGGTCAAGGTGGCAAGCGAGGTGGCGAGTGCCATTGGACTGGAAAACGTGAGGTTCAGCCACGCTCGGGCGGAGGAGATAAAGGATAAGTACGATTTTGTGGTGACTCGTGCCGTCATGCCAATGCCCGACCTTATGAAGGTGGCACGGAAGAATATAGACAAGGAGCAACACAACGCTGTGCCAAACGGTATCATAGCATTGAAAGGCGGAGAACTGAACGGCGAAATAGCATCCATGAGGAACATATCGACCGTGTGGGAATTGAGCGAATTCTTTGATGAGGAGTACTTCAAGACAAAGAAAGTGGTACACGTGGCAATCGTGGCAAAGAAATAGCACATTGCCTAAAAAGCAAACTCTATTGACGGACAAACAGTGAACATCAACAAGAAAACAAGGTAAACAGCATGACAATCAAGACATTCGAGGTTAATCCATTGGGCGAGAACTGCTATGTGGTGAGTGACGAAACGAGGGAAGGCGTCATCATCGACTGCGGATGTTCTGCCGAAAGCGAGTGGGAGGACATAAAGAAGTATATAGCAAGCAACGACCTGCAAATCAAGCACCTGCTGAACACACACCTGCACTTCGACCACGTGTGGGGAAACGCTTTCGTCTATCGCGACCTCGGTCTTCGGTCAGCCGCCAATTACGAGGATTTGCCGTTGTACGAAAGGGTGGACGAGCAAATCCGCTCCGTTGTTGGCATGGCAATTCCCCACCCTCCATTGCCTCCTCTCGGCACATCTTTGACCGACGGCGATGAAATAATTTTTGGCACAACCACTCTGACTGTCATTGCTACCCCGGGGCATTCCCGTGGCAGCATCTGCTTCTACTCCGAGCAGGACAATGCCCTCTTTTCGGGCGACACCCTTTTCTGTGGCAGTTGCGGACGCACCGACCTCGAAGGAGGCAATTCACATGCCATTCTGCAAAGCCTTCAAAGGCTTGCCACACTGCCAGATGAGACAAAAGTGCTGTGTGGCCATGGCAGCAGCACGACCATTGGCAGGGAAAAGGCGTATAACCCTTATATGTAAGCGTAAAAGCCATGAAAAACAATAACATATCCAACAACCGCATTGATGTGGCAGATGTGCTACGGGGATTTGCTGTGATGGGCATCATTCTGCTGCATTCCATTGAACATTTTAATTTCTACGCTTTCCCCGATACTACCAATCAAGGCGAATGGCTGAACTTCACCGACCGTGCAGTGTGGGACGGGCTGTTCTTTTTGTTCGGAGGGAAAGGATATGCCATTTTCTCCCTGCTGTTTGGTTTCAGTTTCTTCATCATGGATGATAATCAACGGCGACAAGGAAAAGATTTCAGATTAAGGTTTTGTTGGCGCATGGCTCTGCTTTTCCTGTTGGGCAATCTGAATGCCTCATTCTTTACAGGCGAAGTGCTGGTTCTCTATTCCATTGTGGGCTTCATCCTTCCACTTACATGCCGACTGAATGACAAGTGGCTGCTATGTCTTGCCAGCATTATGCTTGTTCAGCCACTGGCACTTTATTTTGTTGTGCGTGCTTGCCTCGATTCCTCATACACCTACCCTACAATCCCGTCAGACGCACTGTGGGGGGCGGCGTATCAGATGCAGAGCGGAGGAACGTTCTGGGAAACAGTTCGTGTAAACTTGTGGGAAGGTCAGTTAGCAAGCCTTTCATGGGCATGGGATAATGGGCGTGTGTTCCAAACCGCCGCACTCTTCTTGTTCGGGTTGTTGATTGGTCGCAGAGGACTGTTTCGCAAGGAACATCGCCCCTTCTGGAACAAAGCGCTGTTGTGCGCCCTCGCAGCATTCTTTCCACTCTACGGATTGAGCAATATGCTGCCAGACTTCATCAGCAACAAGTCAATCCTCACACCGTTGTTGCTTGTGGTTTCATCGCTGCACAAGTTTGCCTTTACCCTGATTTTGGTGTCAAGCATTATATACATTTATTACGAAATCAAAGGAGGACAACGACTGATGCTGCTTGCCCCCTACGGACGAATGAGCCTCACAAACTACATCACACAGAGCATCGTCGGCTCGATGATTTTCTATAACTGGGGCTTCGGCATGTTTCGCTATTTAGGCATCACGGCAAGCGTGTGTGTCGGGGCATTGCTCTTCCTTCTCCAACTCTCTTTCTGCCACTGGTGGATGCGCAACCATCGCCATGGTCCATTTGAGTATTTATGGAAAAAGGCGACTTGGATAGGAAGAAAAACAAACTGATGCCCAATGGTATTAGAAGATATGACGTTTTTTGAGTCAATAATTTGACTATAAATAGTAAAAGCATTAACTTTGCAAGAGTTTGTAAATTGAAGTTAATGTATTGGGCGGAACTCTTCCCCATGATACTAATCATTAAAAAGAAAGAATATGAAAAAATCTATCCTCGTACTCTTAATTGCAGCGCTTCCTGCAATGGTACATGCACAAAGCACAGGTCTTTTAGGGCGTAAGATAAGCAAAGAAACTCTAAGCGATTCGAGATATGCCGCTCCGGGCGCTGTTCCTGAGGAAGACGGGAAAATAGTCTTCAAGAAAACGATTGTCGCAGCAGGGCAATCGAAGGAGGACATCTATACAAAGGTGGCACAGTGGGCAAGCCTGCGATACGAGGCGAACAACACGAGAGGCGTATATACCGATGCTGATTTCTACAAAAATCTCGAATATGCCAAAGTGAAAGAGGGCGACAAGCAGAGCGGAAAGATACAGTGCCAAGGTGCAGAAGAGTTGATTTTCTCTCTTAAACCGCTGGCAAAGAACTTCACACAGGCTTTCTATCTGCTTGACCTCACAGTGGCAGACGGGCATGTGGATTTCAATCTGCACAATCTGGCTTTCAACGTCGACAAAGGAGAGGGAGAATTTATGAGGGTGACTGCGGAGGAATGGATAAGCGACAAGGAAAGCCTCAACAAAAAAGGTGAACTGCGGCGCATATCGGGCAAATTCCGCATCAAGACAATTGACCTCGTGAATGAGTTGGAGAAGGAAATTTCTGAGGCTATAAACAAGTAGAAACCACAGTAACATAAAGCGAACAGGATGAAACAAGACGAGGTGGACAAACTCATTGCGGACGCCGTAGCGGAAAGCAAAAAGTCGAGACGCAGCAAATGGCACAGAGGCAACTCTGCATCTAACGGCATTCAGACCGCCCGGAAAGTGCTGAATTGGACTTTTATGCTCGGTTTCCTTGTGGCGGTAATAATATACTTTGTCCTGCCCGAACAGCGGATGCTTTTCTTCTGCATTGGTTTCTCCGCCATTGTGCTGAAACTGATAGAGTTCTATCTCCGATTTATGTTTTAAGAAAAGAGGAGCGTTGGCTGGACTATGATTTTACCCTCTGAAAGAGTCGCAAGGCATTGAAATTCATCAGACTACTCATAGTATTGCTTCTTTTGGCATTTACTCCTGCGGTAAATGCCCAGCGCATTGTGTCTGAGCTCGAGAGCAACACAGACATGAGGATGGATGCACGTGCCGACTCCTCTTCCACGTCAAAGAAAGACAAAATTGTTCCCAACGATGTAAGGGCATGGACGGTCGATGAGAAATACGGCAACATTTTCCCGACATACGTCGACACCCTGCAATATCTGTTTATGAACTCTGATTTGCCCGAAGGTGACAAAGGGCATTACAACACTCTTGGCAATGTCGGCTCGCCACGAATGTCACGCATCTTCATGGAACGCCCCACAATGTCAAAGTTCTTCTTTACCGACCCATACGATATGTTTTTTGTAGATACAGAACATTTCCGCTTCTACAATACGAAGTCGCCTATCATGAACGTGACCTACCATTGGAACGGCTCAAAGACGACCGGCTCTGACCATGTGAAGGCTATCTACACCAACAATGCAGGCAAGCGCTTCAATTTCGGGGGAAAGTTTGACTACATTTACGGACAAGGATTTTACGACAACCAATCAACGTCTTTTATGAATGCGTCGGCATGGGCGTCGTATCTGGCAGACAAGTACAATTTCCATTTCTATTATCAGCACAACTTCATGAAGCAGAGTGAGAACGGCGGCATAGAAGATGACGAGTACATTACCAATCCGGAAAACATGTCACAACGGTATGGGTCGAAAGACATTCCTACCGTGCTGTCCAACACTTGGAATCGACAAGAACATGACCTACTGTTTTTCAACCACCATTACAACATTGGATTTTATCGTGAAATAGAGGTTGACTCTGTGACTACATTGGAAGAGTTTGTGCCTGTGAGCAAGGTATTCCACACGCTGAAATTGCAAAACATGATGCGCAATTACAAGGCATATAGAGAGCCAACCGATTATCACTCTTACACATACCTGCCGGGAGATTCAGCACAAGACGTTGTAAGAAACTTCTCGGTCAAAAACATCGTTGGTCTGTCACTATGCGAAGGCTTCAACAAATGGGCTGTGTTCGGGCTAAACGCATACATCGGATATGAGTACAACCGCTATTCCATGCCCGACTCCACCACCTACGGCGGATATTATACCAATACCACAGGGCTGATAGGACGACAGCAAGACACGGAACACAACATCATGGTAGGCGGTCAAATCATCCGCTCGCAAGGAAACGTGATGCACTACAATGTTGATGCCGAGTTTGTGCTTGCAGGCGAAGATATAGGACAATTCAACATAGGAGGGCATGCAGAAGTAAACATACCGTTGCTTGGCGACACTGCCCAAGTGGCACTGAACGCATACATCAAAAATTCCAACCCGAGTTATTTCTTCCGCCACTACCACAGCAAGCACGCATGGTGGGACAACAACACCAGCAAGGAGTTTCGCCAACGCATCGAGGGAACGATAACAATCCCGCACACCAATACCATATTGACAGCAGGAGTGGAAAACATCAAGAATTTCTGCTATTTCCAAAACACTGGCATTTTGCTGAATGCAGACACCAACCACCCCGTCGTCAGCAATAACGTATCGGCATTGCAGCACAGCAGCAATATACAAGTGATAAGCCTCAACCTGTGCCAAAACTTCCGTCTCAGCATACTGCATTGGGATAACGACATAACATTTCAGACAACAACCAACAAGGACATCCTCCCTCTGCCCACATTGTCCATTTATAGCAACCTTTATCTCCGTTTCAAGATAGCAAAAGTGCTGAAAACAGAAGTTGGAGCAGATGTCAGATATTTCACAAAATACTATGCCCCTGACTATTCGCCCGTAATCGGAATGTTTATGAACCAAAACACGTTGAAGAAAGAAGAGATTGGCAACTATCCCATACTGTCAGCGTATGCCAATTTCGACCTTAAACGCCTACGTTTCTACGTGCAGTACTACCACGCCAACCAAGGCAGTGGCCATTACTTCTGGGCTCCCCACTACCCTATGAACCCGTCATGCGTAAGATTTGGACTTAGTTGGAACTTTTACGACTAACCACGGCTGCTGTCTGACAAACGATTTAGATTTTATTGTTCCACACTTATTTGACTGGTTAAAATCTCAATAGAATAAGCAATGGACAATCTAAAAGAAATAGGAAGTATAATAGAGGAAGCATTCAGTAATTCTATGTCTTTCTTCTGTGAGAAGGATTCAACATCGAAAGTGTTGTTGTCTTCCAATTGCCGTATTCCCAATGTATCGGAAACTAAATTTATGGAAGTATTGTTCAAAGAAGATATGTTGAAGGATAAGGAAGTCGACTTACTGACTATAGAAGTAAACTATAGTATAAAGGATAGAATGACAGATGTTTGCGGCGAGTGTTTTTGTAATGACGGAATTATCATGAATAAATTCCATCATCATGCTTACGAAGAAGACATTGATGACATAGAAAAATCGTTGACTTCATTTTTGGAAGAAATAAAGAATAAGTATGACGACATGCTGAAAAACTATATTCAGCATAAAAAGTAAATGGTTAAGAGGGGAAAAAACAATGGGAATATCTATTACAAAAAGAAAGAAACTTGCTGAAATCCAGCAAGTTTCTTTAATCTTTTGCGGAGAGAGAGGGATTCGAACCCCCGGTACCTCTCAGTACGTCGGTTTTCAAGACCGATGCAATCGACCACTCTGCCATCTCTCCTAAAACAAAAGGGAGGTTGGCAATTTACCTGTCCCTTTCGTAGTACGCCCTCAGGGGCTCGAACCCTGGACCCATTGATTAAGAGTCAATTGCTCTACCAACTGAGCTAAGGACGCATCTTTATTTGTTGGCGCTTCAGGATGGGCTTGAACCAACGACCCCATGATTAACAGTCATGTGCTC
>JAFLUT010000119.1 GCA_022508665.1 Prevotellaceae bacterium
TTATAATCGTCAGCCAATGCAGATTATCTATGCCGGCGGTTGCCTACTAGTTCGCCCAGCCGTTGTCCACTTTGGGAGACAACGGCCGCCTGCCTTGAACCTCAGTCACTGTCAACTTTTGACCTCAGTCACCATCAACTTTTGACCTCAATCATCGTCAACTTTTGGATCTCAACAGCCTTCTACTTTTTGTCCAACCTGCTAAAATCTGCATGTTTGCTATGGTAGATGTTATTCATTAAACTTTATGTGACAGCAATAATAATCTCCTTGCCGTAGTGGAAAGAAGGTTTGCTGCGTGGGTAAGTGAGATTAGTTGAAATTACGTTATATAAAACTGAAAGGTTATGGTGGATAGTTTTGAGATAGAAACAGAGGTAGCGGATATATAAAAAAGGTAACAACTATATTGTTGTCTAAAAAATTAGCGTAATTTGTTTTGGTTTTATAGATATTTATTGTACATTTGAAAACGAGTTAGGTTTGATGCTGCAAGCGGCGTAGAGAAGCCTTTTAATACCAAGAGCAATCTTGTGGGTGGTACGGTCAAACCTATAATTAGAAATGAGTAGTCAACTTAATGACTACTCATTTTGTATTAATGCTATTGGGGGACAAGTTGTATATCGTTCCCCCAATATAATAGTTGTCAAAATATAAAGTTTTCCTCCTCTTCTGATTCTTCACGTCGCTTGGTTGCGGCTTTTTCTTCCTCTGCTTGAGGGTTGTATTCATTCAGTGTTGTGCCGTAAGTGGTGCGGAGAACACGGAACTCTGTGCGGCGATTGAGGGCGTTCAAAACCTCCTGCTCCTCCTTGTCCTTGATGTTCAGGATGTAGGCTTCCGTCAGAGTGTCGCCCTCCTGCACTGCCACTTTGGGAGTGCCTGCAAGGAGTGTTTCTGCAAGTTTCTTGGTGATGATTTTAGGACGTGATTCTCCATATCCGACAGCCGTCAAACGGTCTTTTGCAATGTCGTGTTCTATGAGATAGCGCACCACAGACTCCGCCCTGCGCTGAGATAGCCTTTGGTTGTAGTTGTCATTGCCTCGGTAGTCACAATGGGCAGAAAGTTCTATGGTTATATTGGGGTTTTCGTTCATCATGTCCACCAGTTTGTCGAGGGCTTCAGTAGATTCTGGCGTAAGGTCTGCCTTGTCGAATTCGTAGAAAATGTTGTCTATCAGCACAGGCACATTGATAGGCGGCAAAGGGAACTGCAAGGTGTATTCCTCGCTCTCCTCCGACTGCTCCACTCTTATCTCGTTCTTCACGTTTAGATAGCCTTTGCACGTGCCGAGCAATACATAGTCCACCCCGGGGGTCAGCACCTGCGTGAAGGATCCGTCGCCCTTGACAGAGAGTTTGAGGTTCGTTCCGTCGTTGCCAACCATATATACTAATGCGGCAGGTAGTTCGTAGCCGTCCTTCTCATACACCCATCCTGTCACTGTTTGCAGAATTTCTGGACATTCAAACGAATAGATATGCTCCCACCCCTTGCCGTCGTTGCGTGACGAGGAGAAATAGCCTCGGTTATGCACTCCGTCGAAAGTCATGCCATAGTCGTCGGCAGACGAGTTGAGCGGATATTGCTGATTTTCAATCACGATGCCGCGCACCGAGTCCTCGTGAGCAATGAAGATGTCCAGTCCTCCCATGCCCGGATGCCCGTCGCTGGAGAAATATAAATCGCCGTTTGGTCGGAACGAGGGAAACATCTCGTCGCCAGCCGTATTTATGGGGCGGCCAAGGTTCTCCATGCCTCCAAATCCATTGTCCAATATCCGTGTACGCCAAATGTCAAGACCTCCCTCGCCGCCGGGTGAGTCACTGACAAAATAGAGCCATTGTCCATCGGGGCTAACCGCAGGGTGGGCAAAGGAACTGAGCGTGTCACGAGATATTTCGCACTTTGTGGGCTTGCTCCACGATGCGTCACTGCGTTGTGACTTCCATATCTCGGCATATCGTGGATAGTCGGGGTCGCTGGAACAACGCGTGAAGTACATTGTCTTGCCGTCAGGGCTAAGGCACGACGCCCCCTCGTCATATTCCGTATTCACCTCTCCCTCAATTATTTCCACAGGCTGCCATTTGCCCTGTTCGTTCTTTCGAGAGAAAAAAAGGTCGCCAAATTTCTGCCCCGTGATGCCAGAAATTTCATCGCCCGTGGCATCGTTGCGAGTTGACGAAAGCACCAATTGGTCGGCATCGTCGCCCACAAGCATGGGGCTGTAATCCGCTCTCCGAGAGTTGAATATAGCCTCTTTCTTCACGGTGTATTGGTTGGGCTTCGCCTTCCACTGCGGCGCTAACTCACAAGACAACAGTCCGTTGCGTGCCAATTCGTTTCCATTATCAGACTCCAAATACTTGTTGAAGTTCTGTGCAGCCTGTTTATACTGCCCTGCCTTCAATTGCTGTCGAGCCAAATGCAGATAAGCCGTGCTGTCTGGCACATTGTAGCGAATGGCATTCGTGTATGCCGCAATCGCTTTCTGCGTATATCCGATGTGCCGATAGCATTCTCCCATTTTGAACGCACGCACCGCACGCTTAGCCTTTTCCTTCGGGGCGCACCGAGAATATGATTTCTTGTAATGTATTGATGCCGTATAGTATTCGCCAATGGCATAACTCTGCTCCGCTTTCTTGAAAGCAATGCTTTCGTTGGAACAGGAGCAGACAAATGCTACAAGGCACAGACAGACGCATGCCTGTAAAAGAATATGACCATTGCAATGTCGCATACAATAAATAACGTAAGAATATGCTTGTTATTGTGTTTTTTGTGCATTTTGTCAGCATGATAAATCCAATAATGTCCTTTTCTTTTTTCCTTCTCATTTATTTTCCGTACCTTTGCACCCGATTTTAACTAAAGGGGTGTCCGTTGCGACGGGCTGAGATTATACCCATTGAACCTGATGCTACTCATATAGCTGTAGGGAGGATTTGGTGAAAAGACCCCTTTTCATTGTTTAATCTTTAGTTAAATTACTTTATGGTAAAATTGAACGTTGCCGCGTGCCTGTTCTTTTCTTCGTTGGGCATTGCGGCGCAGTCGCAGCAAGGGGCTGGCGACTATGCAAAAAGTGTTGACCTCGACGAGGTTAACGTAATTTCCACTCGTGCAGGAGAGACCGCTCCTATCGCTCATACCGACATGAGCAAGGAGCAAATTGAGAGCCTCAATACAGGCAAGGATCTCCCATTCATTTTATCGATGACACCAAGCGTGACGCTGTCGAGCGACGCAGGTAATGGCGTGGGCTACACAACTCTGCGTGTGCGTGGCGTTGACCCAAGCCGTGTGAACGTGACGGTTAACGGCATCCCTCTCAACGATGCCGAGAGTGCGCAAGTGTTCTGGGTAAATATCCCCGACTTTGCTTCTTCTGCCGAGAATATCCAAATTCAGCGTGGTGCAGGAACGTCCACTAATGGTGCAGGTGCATTCGGCGCAACGGTGAACATTCAGACAACACGCTTAGGCACAAAGCCGTCTTTCGGTCTTGACTTGTCGGCAGGTTCTTACGGTACAAACAAAGAGACTTTCCACTTTGCCTCGGGAATGCTTGCCAATCACTGGGCGGTGCAAGGGCGTATTTCACACATCGGCAGCGACGGATACATCGACAGGGCTTCGACAAAACTGCATTCATATTTCCTGCAAGGAGGATATTATGGCGATAAGACGGTAGTGAAGTTCATCACTTTCAATGGCGCAGAACGTACTTACCACGCATGGAACTACACAAGCAAATATGAGCAGAGTCTTTACGGAAGGACTTACAACTCGTGTGGCGAATACTACACGGAGGACGGAGTGCGCCACTACTATGATGACCAGACAGACAACTACCACCAGCAGCACTATCAGTTGTTGTGGAACCAGATAATTGACTCGCAGTGGAACATGAACGTGGGCTTGCACTACACCAAAGGAAAGGGCTATTACGAGCAGTACAAAGCCAACAAGAAACTGTATCTTTTCGGCATCAATGAAGAGGGTGACTATTCCACCAAGGGTGACATAGTGAACCAAAAGCACATGGACAATGATTTCTATGGTTTCATCGCTTCACTCAACTACGATAACAAAGAAGGACTTACGGCATCATTTGGCGGAGGCTGGAACGAGTATGACGGCGACCACTTTGGCAACATTGTAAAGGCTACCAAAGGTGTGTATGAACCCGGATTTAAGTATTATGACAACAACGCAAAGAAGACAGACGGAAACATCTACGCCAAAGTAAACTATGAGTTTCTTAAAGGTCTGAGCGCCTTTGTCGACTTCCAGTATCGTAATACGGAACTGAAAATGAATGGTCCATGCGATGAATTCGACGATGACTATCGTCAAATAGTCTTCAACCAGCGCTACACGTACGACTTCTTCAATCCAAAGTTCGGTCTTTTCTACCGCCCCAACAAGCACAACAACATCTACGCCTCTATGTCGATCGCTCACAAAGAGCCTACGCGCAACGATTACGAGGATAATCTCGGAGCGAACCTAAAAGCAGAGAAACTGGTGGATTGGGAGTTGGGCTATAAGTATCTCAGCAGCAAGTTCACGGCAGGAGCAAACCTCTATTTGATGAACTACACCAACCAGTTTGTCCTCACAGGTCAACTCAACGACATAGGCGAAATGATAGCGTCCAACGACAACAGCGGAAAGTCCTACCGCATGGGTATCGAGTTGGAGGCTGCATACAAGCCGGTCGACTGGTTCCGTTGGGATGTGAACGCAACGTTCAGCAGAAATCGCAACAAGGATTGGACGGTCAACGCTGCGGAAGAAGGCACATGGGATGACCAAGGCACTCTCAACCTTGGCGAGACTCGCACAGCATTCTCTCCAGAAATCATCTTCAACAACATCTTCACTTTCCAGTACAAAGGATTTAAGGCGCAGTTGCAGAGCCAGTACATAGGCGAGCAGTACATGACCAACACAGGTTTCCGCTATGCCAAAGTGGCTTTCCCTGAGGGTGACTGGAAAGAAATCAAGATGACTCTTTCTGACTATTTCACAAACAATCTCGACCTCTCTTACACCTTCAAGTTGCCGAGCATAAAGAGCGCCACGGTGGGTGTGACACTCTATAACCTCACATCGCTCAAATACGACAACAACGGATGGGCATACTGCGAGATTGGCAAAGATGCAAACGGAAAACCCTTCGCATGGACAGACACTCCATACGAAAGCGGTTTCGCTCCACAAGCGCCGTTCCACTTCATGGCACATCTTTCGCTCAACTTCTAATGATATCAATGATTTGACGATGTACATTCTCGACAACTGGCTTGAAGTTCTCGGCACGGTCACAGGCATCATCTACCTTTACCAAGAACTGAAAGCAAGCATCTATATGTGGGTGACGGGCATAATCATGCCCGCCATCTCCATTTTTGTTTATTATGAGGCAGGGCTGTACGCAGACCTCGGCATAAACATATATTATTGTATCGCTGCAATATACGGCTTTCTCGTGTGGCAGTTCGGCAAGAAGAAAGAAGAGAAGTCGCTCCCTATCACTCGTACGCCTCGTCGCAAATATGGGCAACTCACCCTTTGCTTCGTCCTCTGCTTCGTCCTCATTGGCATTGCCCTAACTCGTTATACCGATAGCACAGTGCCGTGGTGGGATAGTTTCACCACATCCCTTTCCGTTGTTGGCATGTGGATGCTTGCCCGCAAATGGATTGAGCAGTGGTGGGTATGGGTTGCAGTCGATGCCGTCAGCACATTCCTTTACATCTACAAAGGCATCTATTTCTATGCCGCACTTTACGGCATATACACAATCATCGCCATATACGGATATTTCAAATGGAAACGACTTATGACTGCGTGATACTCGCCAACGGCGATTATCCAACTCATCCAATTCCGCTCTCAATTCTCCACTCTGCCACGTATATCTGCTGTTGCGACGGAGCGGCTCAGACTCTCATTGAGCATGGCATTATGCCAAATGCCATTATAGGCGACGGCGATTCGCTCTCTCCCGATTTTAAGGAAAGGTATGCAGACCTCATCCACATCATCGAGGAACAGGAATATAATGACCTGACAAAAGCCACACGTTTTGCCCTCAGTCGTCTGCGTGCCAACCGTCACAGCCTCTCGACCTCCACAGGCAAACAGGAGGCTGAGAAAATCTGCTACCTTGGCTGCACAGGACGTCGTGAAGACCACACGCTCGGCAACATTGCACTGCTTTCATACTATTTGCGTGAGTTCCACATTCAACCGACAATGTACACAGACCATGGTTTCTTTACCCCTTCCCGTGGCGACCGCACCTTTTCTTCTTTTCCACATCAGCAAGTCTCCATTTTCAATCTCAACTGCGCCAAACTCTCATCCGAAAATCTAAAATGGCAAGCCTATCCAGCAAAAGAAATGTGGCAAGGCACTCTTAATGAGGTCATTGCTGACACTTTCACCATATATGCGGATAGAGAATATCTGATATTTCAGACATACGAACCTAAGGATATGTGAGCAAAATAGCGCAGAAAAACAACACGCTTATTTCATATTTTTTACTTATCTTTGTACTGCTAAAATTACTAACCTTTCGCCTAAAAATCACACAGTCATTGCTCCCCAAAGTGGATAGCCGTTGCCCCGAAAAGTGGACAACGGCTGAGCGAACTAGTAGGCAACCGCCG
>JAFLUT010000012.1 GCA_022508665.1 Prevotellaceae bacterium
TTACAATAGTCAGCCGTGACAAATTATAATAGTCAGCCAATGCAGATTATCTATGTCGGCGGTTGCCTACTAGTTCGATAAAAGGGTGTGATTTTTTGTAGAGAGAAGTTGTCAGAAAAATATGTACAAATATAGCCAAAAATGTTGAAAAGGAATGAGAAATGTAAAAAATAAAAATTGTAAAAAAATGAAGATTTCCACATTATTATATAGGTTGTATATCTTTTTTTTACTTACTTTGCACCGATTTTGTGGTTTGTTCCCCTTGAAACAACGGATTATAGACCGCTAAAAGACATAATTTACGATTGAAAAAAGATAAAAAGATATGCAGAAAAATTTGGTTATTGTCGAGTCGCCTGCAAAGGCAAAGACCTTGGAGAGGTTTCTTGGCAAGGAATATAAGGTGATGTCAAGTTACGGACATATTCGGGATTTGAAGAAGAAGGAGATGAGCGTAAATCTTGATGATTTTTCGCCCGAATATGAGATACCTTCGGACAAGGAGGCAGTGGTGAAGGAACTGAAGAAACAGGCAAAGGCAGCCGATACAGTGTGGCTGGCATCCGATGAAGACCGCGAGGGAGAGGCTATCAGTTGGCATTTGAGCCAAGTGCTTGGGCTTGACCCCAAGGTGGCAAAGCGCATTGTGTTCCACGAGATTACTAAAAATGCCATATTGAATGCCATAGAGCATCCACGCACCATAGACATGGGGCTTGTCAATGCACAGCAGGCACGCCGTGTGCTTGACCGAATTGTGGGTTTCAAACTTTCTCCTGTGCTATGGAAGAAGTTGAAACCGAGCCTTTCAGCAGGTCGAGTGCAGAGCGTGGCGGTGCGTCTTATTGTGGAGCGTGAGAAAGACATTGAAAATTTCAAAAGCGAGTCGACATACCGTGTCAACGCTATCTTCGAGGTGAACGGACAGCAGATAAAGGCGAACCTCAACCAAGGCTTCAAGACCGAGGCTGAGGCGGAAGCGTTCCTCGAGAGTTGCAAGGGCAAGACATTTTTCATTACAGATATTGAGACCAAGCCGATAAAGAAAAGTCCTGCGCCTCCATTCACTACATCGACATTGCAGCAGGAGGCGGCACGCAAACTCGGCTTCACGGTGTCGCAAACGATGATGGTGGCTCAACGGCTGTATGAATCAGGACATATCACCTACATGCGAACCGACTCGGTCAATCTGTCGTCGCTCTGCATCAATACGACAAAGGAGGAGATCATCTCTACACATGGCGAGAGATATTCGCAGCCACGGCAATTCCACACCAACTCGAAAGGTGCGCAAGAGGCACACGAGGCTATCCGTCCTACATATATATCAGAGCATAAAATCTCGGGAACAGCGCAGGAAAAGCGTCTCTACGACTTGATATGGAAGCGTACCGTGGCATGCCAAATGGCTGATGTTGAGGCAGAAAAGACAATCGTGACCATAAAGGCAGACGGCAATTTTTCAGCCGATATGGCGTTTATGGTGACAGGCGAAGTGATAACATTCGATGGTTTCCTGCATGTGTATCACGAGTCGTATGACGATGACGCATCCACAGACGAGGCTGAAACTGCAATCCCTGCAATGAAAGTGGGTGAGACGGTGCAGATAGACGAGGTTGTGGCCACACAGCGTTTCTCCCAGCACCCTCTGCGTTATACGGAGGCAAGTCTTGTGAAGAAGTTGGAGGAACTGGGCATAGGTCGACCGTCAACATACGCTCCAACAATCTCTACCATACAGCAGCGTGAGTATGTGGAAAAGGGCGACAAGAAGGGCGAGGAGCGTACATACAAGGTGCTGAAACTGGCGGGCAACAAAATAAGCAAATCTACTAAAAAAGAGGTGTTTGGCAACGAGAAGGGCAAACTCATTCCTACCGACATAGGCATTGTGGTAAATGACTTTCTGATGCAGTCGTTCCCGAAGATTATCGACTATAATTTCACTGCCAATGTTGAGAAAGAGTTTGACGAAATAGCCGATGGTCGTGAAAATTGGCAGGAAATGATGCATGACTTCTACGGCGAATTGGAGCCAATGATTGATGCCACACTGCACGAAAAGAGCGAGCATAAGGTTGGCGAGCGTATGCTTGGCAATGAGCCGGGTACGGGAAAGCCCGTCAGCGTTAAAATCGGGCGTTTCGGGCCGATGGTACAGATTGGTGTTGCCAACGAGAATGAGAAGCCACGTTTCGCCCAACTGAAGAAGGGGCAGAGCATAGCGACAATCACTCTTGAGGAGGCGTTGGAACTGTTCAAACTGCCTCGCACGATAGGCGAATACGAAGGAGAGACCGTTACCATAGGCACAGGTCGTTTTGGACCATACGTTCTGCACAGCAAGAAATATGTGTCAATCCCGAAAGATATTGACCCAATGAGCATTGAACTGGATGCGGCAATACGACTGATTGAGGAACGCCGAAAGAGCGAGGCTTCTGCTCATCTGAAGACTTTTGAGGAAGATGCGGAACTGGAGGTGATGAACGGTCGTTTCGGGCCTTATCTCAAATACAAAGGCTCTAATTACAAACTGCCGAAGACGGTGAAAGAGCCTAACGCTCTGACATACGAGGAGTGCATGGAGATTATCAACGGTCAGCAATCGGAAGGCAAAACCACAACAAGGCGAGGTCGCAGACCAGCAGCACAGAAGTGAAATGACAAGAATACTTTTGATAGGCTACATGGGGGCTGGTAAAACCACCATCGGCAGGGTACTGGCACGAGAGTTGGGAGTGGAGTTTTACGACCTCGACTGGTATATAGAAGACCGATTTCACAAGAAAATCCCTGAAATCTTTGCGGAGAATGGCGAGGAGGGATTTCGTGAGATAGAGAGGAAGATGCTTCACGAGGTGGCTGAATTTGAGGATGTTGTCGTGTCGTGCGGTGGTGGCACGCCGTGCTTCTTCGACAATGTTGATTATATGAATGCTCAAGGAGAAACGGTGTATCTCAATGCCGCTCCGTCGGTACTGAAAGAGCATCTGCTGATGGGCAAGAGCCAACGCCCGCTCATTCATGGGAAAACCCCTGAAGAATTGGAGGCATACATCAATGAGTCTCTGACTGCGAGGTTGCCGTTTTACAAGAAAGCCAAACATACTATAGATATAGATGTGATACACACGAAAGAGGACATCATGCAGTATGTGAAGCAAATAATGTCAATAATACACGTTTAACAATTATTTTCTATCCGCTGAACAAATGAGAAAATGGAGAATTGAAGACTCCAACGAACTGTACGGTATCAATGGTTGGGGTGTGAATTACTTTCATATCAACGAGAAGGGAAATGTGGCAGTCACTCCTAAGAAAGACGGGGTGGAGGTAGATTTGAAGGAGGTGATGGACGAACTCGCCCTGCGAGATGTGTCTGCCCCTGTGCTTGTTCGCTTCCCCGACATCATAGACAACCGCATAGAGAAGACATCCATCTGCTTCAACAAGGCAGCAAAAGAATATGGATATGCTGCTGAGAACTTCATCATCTATCCTATAAAAGTCAATCAGATAAGCCCTGTGGTGGAGGAGGTCATCAAGCACGGAAAGAAATTCAATCTCGGACTTGAGGCAGGCTCGAAGCCTGAACTCCATGCGGTGTTGGCGGTAAATATGGACAGCGATTCGCTTGTCATCTGCAATGGGTACAAAGACCAAGACTATATAGAGTTGGCTCTGCTTGCACAGAAGATGGGAAAGAGAATCTTCATTGTGGTGGAGAAATATAATGAGTTGGAGACCATTACCCGCATTGCAAAGAAACTCGGTGTGCGACCTAATATGGGCATACGCATCAAACTTGCCGCATCAGGCTCTGGCAAATGGGAAGAGAGTGGTGGAGATGCAAGCAAATTCGGCTTGACATCGGGCGAACTGCTCACAGCCTTGCAGTATATAGAGGAGAACGACATGAAGGACTGTCTGAAACTCATCCACTTCCATATCGGCTCGCAAATCACTAAAATACGCCGCATTCAGAATGCCTTGAAAGAGGCGAGTATGTTCTATGTGCAGTTGCACAAGATGGGCTATGGAGTAGAGTTTGTTGATTGCGGAGGAGGACTTGGAGTGGATTATGACGGCAGCCGTTCAAGCAACAGCGAAAGTTCGGTGAACTACTCCATTCAAGAGTATGTGAATAACTGCGTATATACATTCGTCGATGCCGCCAACAGCCACGGTGTTCCTCATCCCAACCTCATCACAGAGGGCGGACGGTCGCTCGCAGCCCATCATTCGGTGCTGATTATGGAGGTGCTGGAGACTACCGAAGTGCCGGCGATGCAAGAGGAGTTTGAAGTAGGGGAGAACGACCACGAATTGGCAAAAGACCTCTACGACATCTGGTGCAATATCAACGTGCGTAATATGTTAGAGTATTGGCACGATGCTCAGCAAATCCGCGAGGATGCTCTCGACCTTTTCTCACACGGCATGCTCGACCTCCGCACACGGGCAGAGATAGAGAGGATGTATTGGGCTGTGGCTCGTGAAATCAATGCCCACGCTCATGCCATGAAGCACATACCAGAGGAATTGCTGTCGCTCGACAAGTTGTTGGCAGACAAGTATTTCTGCAATTTCTCGCTCTTCCATTCGCTGCCCGACTCGTGGGCGATTGACCAGATTTTCCCGATAATGCCAATACAGCGACTGAACGAACGCCCCGACCGCAATGCCACCATTCAAGACATCACCTGCGACTCTGACGGCAAAATTTCGCAGTTCGCAACCGAAGCAGGAGTGAGCCATTTCATTCCGTTGCATTCGCTCGGCAAAGGCAAGGGAAGTTACTACATCGGCGTGTTCCTCGTCGGTGCATATCAAGAGATTTTGGGCGATATGCACAATCTCTTCGGCGACACCAATGCTGTCCACGTCACTACCGACAAAGACGGCTACCACATCAAGAACATCATTGATGGCGAAACCGTGGCAGACGTGCTAAGTTACGTTCAGTACGAGCCTAAGAAATTGGTGCGAGGTCTTGAGATTTGGGCAAAGCAAGCAATAAAAGACGGTAAGATTACCCTTGAAGAAGGAAAGGAATTCCTTGACACCTATCGCTCAGGACTTTACGGCTACACTTATTTGGAATAATAAAAATAGAGGTGAGAGGGTAGAGGTGATAGGTTATTAGTTACTAAGTCACCTCTACCCCCTCACCTCTAACCTCTGCAAATACACATGGCAAATCTCAAATCATTAGCAAAAGACACCGCCATATACGGCATGAGCAGTATCGTGGGCAGGTTCCTCAACTACCTGCTTGTGCCGCTCTACACGCACTACATGCCCAAAGATTCGGGCGATTATGGCATCAGCGTGAATGTCTATGCCTACACCGCATTGGCACTGGTCTTTCTGACTTTTGGAATGGAGACCACGATGTTCCGCTTCGCCAATAAGGAAGGAGAGAAGCCCGACACCGTTTTCTCTACATCTATGGCTGTGGTAGGCACACTTTCTGCTGTTTTCCTCGCATTGGTATTCGCTTTCATCACTCCGATAAGTGACTTCTTGGGATATGCCAACCACCCCGACTACCTGCTGATGATGGCATCCGTAGTTGCCCTTGATGCCATACAAGCCATGCCATTCAGTTACCTGCGGTTTCAGAAACGCCCCATCAGATTTGCCGCTCTGAAACTGCTGTTCATATTACTTAATATAGGACTTAATGTGCTGTATTTCGTGGTTCTCGGCAAGACAGAAGTGTTTTACGTCTTCTGTATAAACCTTTGGTGTACGGGGATTATCACATTCTTCTTCATTCCCGACCTCTTCAAAGTGAAGTGGCATTTCGACTGGGCATTGCTGAAGCGGATGCTCGGCTACTCATGGCCCATCCTCGTGCTTGGTCTTGCGGGAGTGTTAAACCAGTGTGCCGACAAAATCATCTATCCGTTAGTCGATAACTCCCACAATGGCAAAGTGCAACTCGGTGTGTATGGTGCATGCGTAAAGATAGCCATGATAATGGCGATGATAACCCAAGCCTTCCGCTATGCCTACGAGCCAATCGTTTTCTCGAAGGCAAAAGACAAGAACAGCAAGGAATACTATGCCCATGCCATGAAGTATTTCATCATCTTCACACTCTTCGCCTTCCTCTGTGTCATTGGCTATATGGACATTCTGCAACGCATCATCGGCAAAGAATACCGCGAAGGAATAGCCGCCGTCCCCATCGTCATGGCAGCAGAAATAATGATGGGTATATACTTCAATCTCTCCTTCTGGTACAAACTCATCGACAAGACCATTTGGGGTGCGTGGCTCTCCCTCGCTGGCTGTGCCGTGCTTGTGGCAATCAACGTGATATTCATCCCCCGATACGGCTATATGGCGTGTGCATGGGGAGGCTTCGCTGGCTATGCTACCTCTATGATATTGAGTTACTTCGTAGGGCAGAAGATAAATCCCATACAGTACGACATCAAAGGCATCTTCAGATACATTCTGCTTGCCGGCGTGCTTTTCGTTGCCATGCTCTACCTGCCGCAGTCGTGGCCCAACTGGCTACACATTATATTAAATACAGGTCTCATCGTCATCTTCGTCATTGAAGTGATACACAAAGACTTGCCCCTGCGCAGCCTTCCGATAATAGGGAAAAAACTCCATAAATAAACATTAAAAACTTTATGAGAAAAATTGCATTATCTTTACTCATCTCCTGCTTCTCAGTCCTCGGCATCCATGCCGACGAGGGCATGTGGGTAGTGGGAAACATCTCCGCAAAAGTCGATTCCATCCTTCACAGCATGGGTCTTGAGCTTACGGCAGATGAACTCTACAGTACAGAACACCCGTCGCTGAACAATGCCATTGTGCAGTTTGGCGGCTTCTGCTCGGGCGTTGTCGTGTCTCCCGACGGACTGGTCTTCACTAACCACCACTGCGGTTTCGGCTCCATACAAAGCCATTCCACACCCAAGCACGACTACCTCAAAAACGGCTTCTTCGCGAAGAAGTTTGAGGACGAACTGCCCAACGAAGGACTCTTTGTCCTTTTCCACATCAAGACGGTAGATGTCACCGACATCGTTCTCGGAGCAGTCCCACAGGGTGCTTCCGACCAACAAAAGTATGCCATCATTGACTCCGTATCTACACGCCTCATGCAGATGGTCGATTACAGCGGCAAGGGCATAGAGAGCGAGGTCAATCCTTTCTACCGCGGCAGCAAGTATTTCCTTTCTGTTTATCAGCGTTATGACGACGTACGCCTTGTCTATGCCCCACCACAGAGCATCGGCAAGTTCGGCGGCGACACCGACAACTGGATGTGGCCTCGCCAGTGCTGCGACTTCAGCGTGTTCCGCATCTATGCCGACAAGAACAACGACCCTGCCGAATACAGCAAGGACAACCAGCCTTACCACCCCATGCAGTATGCCCATGTCAGCACACAGGGCTATCAGGACGGCTCCTACGCTATGACCCTCGGCTACCCCGGCAGCACCGACCGCTACCTCTCGTCCTACGGCATCGAAAGCACTATGAGGACGACAAACGATGTGCGTTATCAGGTGCGTGACGTGAAACTCAACATCCTCCGCGAGATTATGCGCAACGACGATGCCATACGCATCATGTACGCCTCAAAATACGCCAGCAGTTCCAACTACTGGAAGTTCTCGCTCGGTCAGAACCAAGCACTTGACAATCTGAAGGTCATAGACGAAAAGCAGCAACTGGAGAAGGAACTCGCCGAGTGGGCGGCACAGGACACCGTGGCACGCGGAAAATACATCGGCATCACCGACTCGCTCAAAGCCCTCTACGCAGAGTGTTACCCGATGTTGTATGCTCGCACCCTCTGGTCTGAAAGCAATAGTGACATACTCAATTTTGTCATTAGGAACTCTCTCGGCCGTCGAAGCGACGATTTCCAAAAGGCTGTAGAAAAGGCATACAAGGACATCGATGTGGAAACCGACAAAAAGGTATTCCTCGCCCTGCTGCAGAATTACATAAAGCATGCTCCTAATGGCGATAAGTATCTGCCAACTGGCATAATAAACAAGGTTGACTCTCTCTTCGGAGGCAACTACGAAGCGTATGTCAACGACCTCTATTCAAAGTCCATCTTCGCCCGTCCCGACGACCTGAAGAAGGTTCACGACTTTGACGAAGTGGCTAAAGACCCAATGGTGGAAGCGGCAATGGATGTCATAGATGTATACTTCGCCCTCCGCAAAAGCAACGAATGGGAAAGGGCATGGGTAATCGAAGAATACGAGCGTCTGCTTGGCGACGGCATCCGCGAGATGAACCACGACAAAGAGTATTATCCCGATGCCAACTTCACCCTGCGTCTCAGTTACGGACTCTGCAAGCCCATCGACTTCGCCCCCGGCACAACAGGACTGAAGGAGGAGGCGACAAGCCTTATGACCACTCCGCGCTCGTTCCTCAACAAGCATGAGCAGAACCCCGACAACTACGACTACCGCCTTATTCCGGAGGCATACAAGTGGATGAAGAAAGGCAAATTCTCCAAGCAGTATCTTGACAAGAACACAGGCGAACTGCCTCTCTGCTTCCTCACCACCAACGACATCACTGGCGGAAACTCAGGCTCTGGAATGTTCGACGGCAAGGGTCGCCTCATCGGCCTCGCCTTCGACGGCAACTGGGAAGCAATGTCGGGCGACCTCAAGTTCGACAATGCCCTGCAGCGCTGCATCGGCGTGGATATTCGTTGGGTGCTCTCCGTCATGGACGACTACAGCCATGCGAAGAGGCTCATCAACGAACTTACCATAGAATAAAAAGCATAATGCTTTCATAACAATGGGCTGTGATGCTAAAACCTTTGCATCACAGCCCATTACTCTTTTCTTCTCGGGTCATTTCCCCTTCACTATTCGCTTTATCTCATTCAGTTTGTTCAGAGCCTCAAGCGGTGTGAGACTGTCAATGTCGAGAGTTAGTATCTCGTCTCTGATTTGGCATAGAACGGGGTCGTCCAACTGGAAGAAACTGAGTTGGGCATTGCCCGTGTTGCCTGTCATTTGTATGTTTTCCGTTTGTGGACGGCTTACTCCATTCCCCGAGTTGTTTGCCTCCAACTCCTTTAGCACCTGCTCAGCTCGCTTCACAACCGTGGGCGACATGCCAGCGATTTTCGCAACATGGATACCAAACGAGTGTTCACTGCCACCCGGCACAAGTTTACGCATGAAGATGATGCGACCATTCACTTCCTTAACGCTGACATTAAAGTTCTTCACCTTTTGCAGCGACTTCTCCATTTCGTTAAGTTCGTGATAATGAGTAGCAAAAAGCGTGCGAGCGTGAGCCTTAGGGTTCTCGTGGATGTACTCCACAATAGACCACGCAATAGATATGCCGTCGTAAGTTGATGTGCCTCTTCCCAACTCGTCGAACAGCACCAAAGAGCGTGGGCTAAGGTTGTTCAGAATGCTTGCCGCCTCATTCATTTCCACCATAAATGTAGACTCTCCCAACGAGATATTGTCAGAAGCGCCGACACGAGTGAATATCTTATCCGTCAACCCTATACGTGCGCTGTCGGCAGGTACGAAACAGCCTATCTGCGCCAATAGCGTGATAAGAGCAGTCTGACGCAACAAGGCAGACTTACCAGCCATGTTAGGGCCTGTGAGTATGATGATTTGCTGTTTGTCAGAGTCAAGATAGAGGTCATTCGCCACATACTGCTCCCCTACAGGCATCTGCCGCTCGATTACAGGGTGGCGGCCCTGCTTTATGTCGATGACAAGACTGTCGTCAACCACAGGGCGGTTGTAGTGGTATTCCTTAGCAATCATAGCAAAGGAGAGCAAGCAATCAATCTGCCCTATGAGTGTAGCATCCAGTTGAATTTGAGGTATATAGTCAGCAGCAGCCGCCATGAGTTGGTTAAAAAGGCTCAATTCGAGAGAGAGTATTTTCTCCTCCGCTCCAAGTATTTTCTCCTCATACTCTTTCAGTTCCTGCGTAATGTACCGCTCCGCCTGTGTCAGCGTCTGTTTCCTAATCCAGTCTTGCGGCACTTTGTCCTTATAGGTGTTACGCACCTCCATATAGTAGCCGAATACGTTGTTGAAGCCAATTTTCAGGCTCTGTATGCCCGTGGCTTCAATCTCACGTTGCTGAATTTGCAGTAGATAGTCCTTGCCTGAGTAGGCAATGCGGCGCAGTTCGTCAAGTTCCTCACACACTCCGTCAGCAATCACATTTCCCTTGTTCACCACAAGCGGAGGCGACGGGTTCAGTTCCTTCTCTATGCGGTCACGCAGAGGAATGCAAGCGTCAAGTTGTTCGCCAAAATGTCTCAGGCTCTCACTGTCCGTCTGCAAACAGATGTTGCGGATAGGCTCAATGGCTTTCAGCGCTTGCATCAACTGTATCATTTCCCGAGGGTTGACACGCCCCACCGCAATTTTGCTCGCAATGCGCTCCAAATCGCCTATCTGACGCATCAGTTCCTCGATAGAGTCACGCACATCGGGTTCGCGGAAGAAGTACTCCACCACATTCTGACGCTCCACAATCGGCCTCACATCCTTCAGCGGAAACACCACCCAGCGGCGCAGCATTCTGGCTCCCATAGGACTGACAGTCTTGTCAATGACAGACAGCAGACTATTGCCGCCCTCATTCATCGAGCCGAGCAGTTCGAGACTGCGCACTGTAAACTTGTCCATACGCACATAGCGGTTCTCCTCTATCTGCGAAATGTTGCGGATGTGAGAAATCTGCGTGTGCTGTGTCTGCTCTAAATAATACAGTATCGCACCAGCGGCCACAACGCCGTTTTTCAGATGCTCAACGCCAAACCCCTTGAGGTTCTTCGTACCGAAATGGCTGAGCAGTTTGCGACGTGCCGAATCGTCCGTATAAATCCAGTCATCCAGTTCAAAGGTAAAGAAACGGTTACCGAAATTCCCATCAAACATAGGGCGTTTGCCTCGCTCAAACAGCACTTCCTTAGGCGAAAAGTTCGTCAGCAACTTATCCACATAGTCCGTCGTACCCTCAGCACATAGAAACTCGCCTGTAGAAATGTCGAGCAACGCCACGCCACACGCTGCCTTGCCGAAATACACCGATGCGAGAAAGTTATTCTCCTTCGTATTCAGCACGTTATCCGCCATTGCCACACCCGGAGTCACCAATTCGGTGATGCCTCGCTTCACAAGTTTCTTCGTCAATTTCGGGTCTTCCAACTGGTCACAGATAGCCACCCTTTTACCTGCCCTCACAAGTTTCGGCAGATAAGTGTCGAGTGCATGATGAGGGAAACCAGCCATAGCCGTGCCGCTTGCCGAGTTCCCTGCCACACTGCTGCGCCTTGTCAGAGTGATGCCCAAAATATCCGCAGCGATAACAGCATCCTCATTATATGTCTCATAGAAATCACCGCAACGAAACAGCAGCAAAGCATCAGGATGCTTCGACTTCAAGTCATAAAACTGCCTCATCATCGGGGTAAGTTCCTCTTTCTTCGCCATGGTGTGTGATTATTTCCGATTGCAAATTTACATAAAAAAGACGATATTTCCACACATGCCGCAACAAAAAGTTACTCCTGCACATACACACGCTGCACCCGTGTACTAATGCCAGTCAGCACTTCGTATGGGATTGTGCCGAGAGCGTCGCTCAGCACCGTGACAGGCAGGTTATCGCCAAAAATTTCCACTTGGTCACCCTCCTTGCATTCTATGTCCGTCACGTCAATCATGCACACGTCCATGCAGATGTTGCCCACATAGTCCGCCCTCTTGCCATTGACGAGGCAGTAGCACCCACGGTTCCCAAGACGTCGGTTAAATCCGTCCGCATAGCCTATGGGGATAGCGGCAATGCGGCTATTCCTGTCAAGCGTCGTGCGCCGCGAGTATCCCACAGTGTCGCCAGCCGGCACATCATGAATTTGCAGAATAGTCGTCTTCAGCGTCGCCACGTTATTTATAATATGGTTATTGCGTGCATTTATGCCATACAGCCCAAGCCCAAGACGCACCATGTCGAGATGATATTCAGGGAAATGCTCAATGCCTGCCGAGTTGCATATATGGCGTAAAATCTTATGAGGATAAGCCTGTTGCAACTGTTGGCTGGCACGGTCAAACAGGGCGAACTGCTGCCGTGAGAAAGCGTCAAACTCATCGCCGTCACTGCCCACAAAATGGCTGAACACCGAACACGGCACAAGAGCAGTCTGACGTTGCAGTCGGTCAATGAGGCGCGGCATGTCAGCCTTAGGGTCAAAGCCAAGACGATGCATGCCAGTATCGAGTTTTATATGTATAGGAAAATTTGTGATGCCCTCCTTCTCAGCGGCATGTATGAGTTGTTCGAGCAAGTTAAAGCTAAACACCTCAGGCTCAAGCCGATAGTCAAACAGCATCTTGAACGAGGTCGTTTCGGGGTTCATCACCATGATGCTTGCAGTGATGCCAGCCTTGCGGAGGTCAGCCCCCTCATCAGCCACAGCCACAGCCAGATAGTCCACCCCATTGTCTTGCAGCGTCTTGCTCGTTTCGAGCGAGCCTACGCCATATCCGCTCGCCTTCACCATGCACACAATCTTTGTTTCGGGCTTCATCATGCTGCGATAGTGCCTCACGTTGTTGACAAGCGCATTAAGGTTTACTTCAAGTATCGTCTGATGCACCTTCAATGTGAGCAAGTCACTCAGTTTGTCAAAGCGAAACTGCCTTGCCCCCTTGATGAGGATAAACTCATCGCGCAGATTGTGAAAAACCTCACTGTGTATCAGCGCCTCAGATGTCAAGAACGTATGATGCTCCATAGGGAAATACTCAGCACACGCACATATCTCCTTGCCCACCCCAATAACCTTCTCAATGCCTCTCGACGCAGCCATTTGCGCCACACGAGAGTAGAGGCTGCGTGGCGATTCGCCGCTCTGCAAAATGTCAGATAAAATAAGCGTGCGCCTCTGCTTGCGTGTCTCAGGTCTGCGGCTCATAAAGTCGAGGGCAATGTCCAGCGAGTGAACGTCAGAGTTATAAGAGTCATTGATGAGCGTACAGCCATTTTCCCCGTCCTTCACCTCAAGCCTCATCGCCACCTGCTCCAGTCGTCCCATACCCTCACACAGTTTGGCAACTATATCTTTCTTCGCCATGCCTTCCATGGCGGCAAGCGCCGTCGTGAAACACGTGATAGAGTTCTGTATAGACGCATCATCAATAAAATTTATAGTGTATTGCCCCACCTCTCCGCCATGTTCAAACCGTATGGTGGCACGCTCCCCCTCTTTCTCAATGCCTCGTATTTTCAAACTCCGCCTTTCTACGCTTTCAGGCAGTGCAGCCGCACACCTCTGTATAGTGGCATCAGCAGAGCCTATCACCACCGTCTGACATCCTCGGAACAGTTTCATCTTCTCCGAGCATTTAATGTCATAACTCATGAAATTCTCCTGATGCGCAGCGCCAAGGTTAGTCATCACCCCTATGGTTGGCCTCACAATCCTCTCCAGCCGTTCCATTTCCCGAGGCTGAGATATGCCAGCCTCTATAATAGCGATGTCGCTATGGCTGCCTATGAGCCACACGCTGAGCGGCACACCCACCTGACTGTTGTAGCTCCTTGGCGAGCGGCACACGTTGCAATAGGGAGAAAGCAGTTGATAAAGCCACTCCTTCACCGTCGTCTTGCCGTTAGACCCCGTGATAGCAATCACAGGAATGTCCAGTCTGCTGCGGTGATAAGCGGCAAGCGCTTGCAGCGCCTCCACAGAAGACTTGACAAAAAGGAAATTAGCATCCCCCTTGCCGTCCGCAAGACCGTCCGCAGCATTGCCCTGCTCCACAACAAAATTCCTTACCCCACGCCTGTACAGCCCATCAACATACTTATGTCCGTCATTCTTCTCCGTGCGAATAGCGAAGAACAGCGTTTCCTCGGGGAAACACAGGCTTCGGCTGTCAATAAGCAGCCAATTTATCTTAGCGTCGGCACAGCCAATCCGCTCTGCTCCGACAATGTTCGCAATATCTGCTATGCTATATGTCATTTCACTATCGTGCGATGCTGCCGCCTTCGCCACTCCTTAGTCGCCTTCGCCGCAGCATCCTTTGTCTTATTGTCAAAATACGTATCTTGGAAACGCTGCCAGATATACTCCACCGCCACCTCCGACGGATGTACCATGTCGGCAGCGTAAAAGCGGTAGTCACGCAGTTCATCCAGCATAATCTCGTAGGCAGGGAAATAGGAGCAAACATCCGCCGCACCCCTCACCAGCGCATCTACCGCCTGAAGCAGTATACCCTTCGACACTTGGTTAGCATGAAATCCGTCACGCCTGTGCCTTATAGGGCTTATCGTAAAGACTATCCTCAGTTTAGGGTTCACGCTCTCCAACAGCCTCAACAGCATCTGCCACTGGTCAGCAATGTCGTATGCCGTCATGCACTCCCTCACGAAAAGCCCGTCAGCCTGCTTATGGCAGTTAGCCACCAGCATGCCCGTCTCTTTCAGCCTATATGCGATAGCAGTGCCAAGCGTCACCACAAGCACGTCAGCCTCACGCAGAAACGCCGCCACCTCATGCATCGTCCGGTTCATCTTCGTCAGCAGCGCCTCCTTATCCGTCGACGAGAAACGGCTGTGATGCATCCACGAGTGCCATGCGCCGTCAGCCTCCCCTCTCACCAGTTCCGCAGCATCGCCGCCATACTCCCTCTCGCTGATGCTCCTCAGCAGGCTTGCCGCAATGCTCGCAGGGTTATACAATGTGCCGAAAGGATTGACCATAGCCCTAAGCCCACCCGTTATCATCTTCTGCCCCACCTCGTCGGCAAAGCACGACCCCACAAGAAGCACACGTGCCTCAGCCCCAATCTTCCATTCCGACTTGGGAATGTCTATGCGTGTCATCAGTTCCATAATGCGGCGGCAAAGATAAGGGAAAAAATCCGTTTTTCTGCCAAAAAGAATGCATAAAAGTGAGCCGCCTCGCTAATAATCGCCGAAAAACTTGCGGATATATGCCTCATCAACTATCTTTGCCATTAGATTAAAAGACTTTACCCCGACGAAGCCAATGACAACAGACGAAAAATATATGTCAATAGCCCTTGAAGAGGCAAAGACAGCCATGTCGCAAGACGAGATACCCATTGGTGCAGTAGTAGTGGCAGACGGACAGATAATAGGCAAAGGACACAACCTGACAGAGACACTACACGACGTGACCGCCCACGCCGAAATGCAAGCAATTACAGCGGCAGCAGAATGGCTCGGAGGCAAATATCTGGACAGATGCACCCTCTATGTGACAGTCGAACCATGCGTGATGTGCGCCGGAGCAATAGGGTGGAGCCAGTTGGGCAGACTTGTGTATGGGGCAAGCGACGAAAAGCGAGGCTTTCAGAGGTTCGCCCCAAAAGCACTGCACCCCAAAACCGCAGTCGTGAGCGGAGTGTTGGAAGAAGAATGCTCAACGCTGATGAAAAACTTCTTCAAAGGGAAACGGTAGTCACACAACGCTCGTCGACACCCCACACAGACTTACATATTAGCCATAATCCCCCCGCTTTAATACTCAAAGACACTGCCGCCAATAAACTCACGCAGCAGCGAGTCAGCAGGAATGAGGTCAGCAGGAATAGTGTGAAAACGTTGAAGCACCCATTTCAGACGTTGCGCCTCAGTATATTCGGGCGACTCCTTAGGCACTTTCTCCAGCAGCGGCAGAGCCTGCGTCTTCAGCACAGCCAGTTCATACTGGAAAGCAGTGCAGAAATTGATGTCAGCATTCTGCTGAAACGGCACAATCCACTTGTCCTCGCCGCGCCTCACCGATGGCCAGCGAGCAAGCGTAGCCTGTGCCGACGTGCCTCGGAACTGAGCGTCACGCACCATGCGGCGGATGAGGCGGTTATCAGTCGTAGGGCGATAAGTGCCGTCATGCTGCTTAGCCACGGTCAGCCCCGAAATGTAGATGCGGAAAAGAGCTTCGTCAGGGATAGAGCCAGTCAAAATATGGTTCAGCGCATGAATACCCTCCATGATAAGGATTGTGTCAGAGTGCAGACGCAGGAACTTGCCGCTCTTCACCCTCTTGCCCGACACAAAGTCATAGCGAGGCAACTCTATCTCCTCCCCTGCAAGGAGTTGAGCAAAATGACGCTGAAAAAGGTCAATGTCCACAGCATACAGACTTTCGTAGTCATACTCGCCATTTTCGTCCAGCGGTGTGCGCTCACGGTCAACGTAGTAGTCGTCAAAAGAAATGCAGTGCGCCGTCATCCCGTTCTTCTCCAGCGCGCGGCTCAACTTCTTGCTGAACGTAGTCTTGCCGCTCGACGAAGGTCCGGCAATGAGTATCGCCTTCACGTTAGGACGAGAGGCAGCAGCCTCGCCAATCTTCTCAATGCCACGCACCTGCAGCGCATCCCATATCTTCACCATTTTCTCAGTGTCGCCCTCGTCAACAATGCGGTTCATAGTGCCGATAGAGTAAGACACAGTCCTCAGACGCTTGCTGAAAAAATCATCGTCATCAATCTTGCCAACAAGGTGTTCAATCACCTCGTCAAGTTCCTCGCCGCAAGTCTCCGACTTTATCTGCTTGAAGATATTGAGGAAATTCATGTTTGCCTCAAACAGTTCTGAACTTCTGTTGTCCACGCGTCCAGTTGGTTCTGACGTATTCATCTGCATAAATAATTGGTTTCAACTGCCAAAATTACAACAATTATTTGGAAACTACACCCAATAGCCAAACAAAAGAATGCTTTTCAAGCAAGAATTAACATTATTTTCCCCACTCATTCCTCATTCTTCATTTATTTTCATTACCTTTGCACACAGAAAGAGGATGGCCCCATAGTTCAATGGATAGAACAAATCTCTCCTAAAGATTAGATCCGGGTTCGATTCCCGGTGGAGCTACTCACTTTTGGCTTATCTCTATGATTTTATCCTACACACAAACGTATGTGGCAACACACGTAACCGACACAGACCTCCTCATTTGGGCGGTCTCATGCTTGTTGGTAGGCGCCGTCGCAGGAGCCGTGCTGACATGCCTCTGCATGCGTCGCCACATCAAAAAGGCAGTGGCGGCAACAGAACTGAGGGCGAAAAAAGAAGCAGCCGACAAGATGCAAGAACGCAAATACCAGTTCTTCGCCAACGTGAGCAACGAACTCAGAACACGCATGGCACTCATCGTCAGCCCACTGCAAGCGATGACAGGCGAAAGCCTCACAGGCGACGTGAAGCAGCGGCTGCAAATGATACTGAGCAATGCCCAGATGCTGCTGCACGAGATAAACATGCTGATCGACCCGCGACACCTTGATAAAATAGGCAGACAAACGCCAAAGCCACTGGGCGACACCACAGCCGACAAGCCAACGCCACAAGTCGTATATGAGCCACTGTCAATGCAAAAAGTGCAGACAGACACCGCCGCACAAGAGGCAGAGCAGACCGCCACACAACCAGAGCAGAAAGCGACAGCGATAGACGACAGCAACGCCGCCGAGGCAGCCCAATTAGACGACGAGGAACTGCTGGCAGAAGAGAAAGCAGCAAACCACCCATTCACAATACTTATGGTCGACGACAGCGCAGACATGTGCCGCTTCGTGCGCGACTACTTCCGGGGAGAATACAACATTGTCACAGCAAGCGACGGAGAACAAGCCTTGCTGCAACTGGAAGAGAACGACGGCATAGACCTCGTGGTCAGCGACGTGACCATGCCCAAAATGGACGGAATGGAACTCTGCCGACGAGTAAAGACCGACCTGCGATGGTCACACATACCCGTTATTCTGCTTACAGGACGCACAGGCGAACAGGCAGAGGTGCAAGGGCTGAAACTGGGCGCCGACGACTACATCACGAAGCCATTCAATGCTGAAATGCTACGTCTGCGTGTGAAGAAACTCATAGAAGTAAAAGAGAGCAGACAAAAGCAGTTCAAAGAAAAGATAGACGTGTCGCCAAGCGAGATAACCATAACCTCCGTAGATGAGGACTTCATACAACGGGCAATAAAAATTTGCGAAGAGCATATCTCCGACACAGAGTTTTCCGTAGAAGTTCTTGGGCAGGAACTGGCGATGAGCCGCACCTATCTCTACCGCAAACTGATGAACATCACAGGCAAAGGCCCTGCCGAGTTCATACGTGTAATACGCATGAAACGTGCCAAGCAGTACTTAGAGCAATCACGCATGCCCATTGCCGAAGTGTCAGCAGCCGTGGGCTACAGCACCCCAAAACGTTTCACAGAAAACTTCAAAACCGAATACGGAACATCACCCTCAGAATACATCAAGAAGTTTCGTGCCTCTTCATCGAACTGACGTTATATTTATGGTCATTCGTGGGCATTATATGGCAATTCGTGTTCAAATAAACAACGTGAGTTCGGAACGAACTCACGCCTAAAAAGGTTTTTCAACATATAATGTCCATATAATGCCCACGAATGACCATAAATATAAAATATCATCTTCCCGAAAAATAACAAGTGGTTGGGGGCAAAAGCAGACAGCGGCTACCCCCCAAAAATAGATAGCCGTTGCCCCCAAAAGTGGACAAAAGGAGCAGTTTGGGCAACACCCGAAACGTTCATCCAAACACTCTTACAACGTGTAAGACTTCTTCTCTTCTATATAGTCTATTTTTGTTTTTAATAGAAGCAGGGTGTGCTTGTGTGGCACACCCTGCTTGGTTTATGATGCGATAGTTTTATCGCTTGTGTCGCTTGGTTGTGTGGGTTACTTCACGAGAACCTTAGTAACCTTGCCGTTAGAGTATTTAACAATGTTGATACCTTTCTGCAGAGAAGAAACCTTAGTTCCTGCGAGAGTGTAGATAGCCACTGGAGCAGATGCTGCGTCGTCAGCAGGTTCTACTGTATTGATGTCAGTTGCAATCTTCTCGCTCTTTGTGCCGAAGTATGTCAAATGGAAGTCGTCAGCCTTGAACCAGCCATTTGCAGTAACCTTGATTTCGAGTTCAGCGCCTTCTTTAAGCACGAAGATGTTGGTTACTTTGTGGCCAATGTTCTTTGGACCTACAACCAATACGTTTTCTTCCTCTTCTTCATCCTCGTCTACCTCTGCTGGCTCGTCGTCTTCTGTTGCCTCATCGTCGCTTTCAAGAGCAGGAACAGTGATAGTAGCCTTAGACTTTCTGTGAGTGTTAGTTTCGAGGCTGATTTCATTACCTGCATCACCTGCTACAAGGGCAGAAACTTCGTATGTACCTGCTGGGAGACCTGCGATAGTCTGTGCCAACCAGAAGCCACCGCTTGGTACGCTGCCGTTCCATGTGTTGAATACATAATAGCCGTCAGCGTTCTCTACGTAGTAAGTGCCGTAGCCTGTGATTCTCACCTCGCCTGTCTCTACACCGCTTTCGTCCTTTACTTTCTCTGTAGCGTAGATTGGAGTGCGCTCGCCTTCTACATCCTCAAACACTCGTGCAACCTTTGTGTCGCCAGAAGCGGCTGTGTTGTATGTCCAGCCAGTGATTGTCTTCACCTCATCGCCGTCATCCTCGAAACTTGGGTTAACGATAGCCCCAGTCATGTCGAATGGTTCTGCGTCAGAAGCATTTTCGTAACCTGTTGGAATTCTCAAGAAACCTGCAACATACTTAATCTTCTCTATCAATGCTCTGAGCTCGTCTGTTGTCAAGTTGTCTGGGTCGCCTATTTCATCTTGCAAATCGTTGTATGCAGCCTCTTGCTCATCGCTCAAACCTTCCTCTGAGTATTCAGCATAAACTTCCTCGAGGTTTTCTTGAGCAGCAAGGAATTCTGCATATACAGCAATGTTTGCCTTTGCATCAGCAAATGCCTTGTTGAAAGCCTTCAGAGCATCCCACATCACTTCAACATCGCCAGTCTTTTCAGAAGCGATAGCCGCAGCCATCTTTGATGTGAGTGCATTGAATGCAGCAGTAGTCATAGTTTCACCAACTGTATAGCCGCCGAGGTCTTCTTCCTCACCGTTCAGAGCCATGAATGCTTGAGCCGCAGGTGTGAGTGCGTCAATAGTTTTTGTAACGCTCTCCTGTGTCTTACCTTCGTAAGTGAGAGTGAAGTTAGACCAAAGTACCCAGTGAGCATTTACACCATTAGATGTGAGACCAACTTTCATTGTGCCACCTTCAACGAGACCGTATGTCTTCTGCTCATAGCGACCATAGCGGAATGCATAAGATGCACCTGACATACCGTTTGGAACGTAGTTTGTTTCACCTGCAATATCCAACGTAGAGTCGTGGTTGGTTGTTCCATTGGTATTGGTATAATCTTCGGCTACATCACCTTCGATAAAGCAGTTTACATAATTTTCGGCTTTACTTTGTGGCATAGCATCGTCTGCAATGCTTTGAACATTAGTCTGGAAGTCATTCATGAAAAGATAAGTTTTTGTTTCTTTAGGCCATGATTCAAAATTTGCAATTTCTCCCGGACGCTCGAAAGCATTACAAGCGATAGAATATATACCGTCTGGAACATTGCTAACAGTCTGAGAAACATCTACAGTACCACCGTAACGTTCAACACATGGGAAATCTTTCAAACCGCCTGCTGTACCTGCACTGTAAGTCCAACCCGTGAAACCATTATCAAACTTAGGATTGACGAGCAAGTCTGATACGTCTATGCCAGGTGCCATGCTATTTCTGAGGGTCTCAGTGATGAGTTTCTCAACCCACTCTTTTTCTGCTGCAAGTTCATCATTTGTAAGTGTCCTTGTATCAAGGATGTAGATAGCAGAACCGTTAGGGAATGCGTTTGCTCCGTTTGGTTCTTCGTTGTCACTGATATATGCTTGGAGACGCATAACATATTCGCCATCCAGTTGGAGAACCTTGTTGTTGCTCACTTCATTCTCGATATAGTTGCGGAATGCAGCGTATGCATTAACAGACTCTTGAGCGGCTTCGATTGCCCTCTTCAATGTCTGAGTTGCAGCAACGATTTGGTCTCTTGTTGCATTGTTTGGGTCAAAGTTTGTTGCATCTTTGAGCGCTTGCAGCACTGCAACATTCATTTCGCCATCATACATTTCCTCTGCCTCTGCTTTTGCTTTGGTGAACTCGTTGATGTAATCCTGCAGTTCATACTTGTAGAGTTTCACTGGACCGAGAATACACCAAGAGTTGTAAGTGTTAATGTAGCCTTTGAAGCCAATGTCTAACGTTGTTTCTTTGTCGAGGTCAAAGTCGAACTCGTTGCTCCATTTTCCATTATAGAATGCGTTAGCGGCTTTGTTTATATCTGCGCTACCAGTCCAACCATTAAGCACGTTTGAAGGTGCATCATAAACACCCTGCTCCTTGATGTCTCCTGCAAAGATAAAAGCCTTGGTGCTAAGATGTACTTGGCCGTCGTCTGTACGACCGTTACCCTCACGATAGAAAGCGTTAACAGCGAGACGGTAGTTACCTGCTGGCAATGTGACTTTCTGTGTGAAGTGGAAGTTCTGAGTAAATCCCAATTCTGTTTTGCCATCTTTTACGGCACCTGCAACCCATGTGTGAAAGAACTCTATGACAGGTACCTCTGTATTATTGCCAGTTGTTTTGGCTTGGTAGTACAAACTGTCACCTGCGGCATTTTTTACTCCGTCGTTTTTCGTTCCTGCCAATGGGTCTCCCATGTCCCAACCTTCCAACGACGACAGGTCAGCATTTTGCAAATACTGGTCTGTGATGTCTGTTTGTGCATGGGCGTTGAATCCCAAAGCACTGGCGGCTAATGCCACCACAAAAAGTAGTCTTCTTTTCATTGTTAATAATAATTTTGGTTAATTAAAAAATTGTTTGTTAATAAGTTTGTTTCTTAGGTTTTATTGTCTATTTGTTTTTTGTGTTCTATTTCTTCTCCCCCTCCCTTGGTTACATCCCACATAAACTTTGCTAACTCACTCAACGTTCTGGAAGAAAAAAAGTTCAAGCTCGTTTCTTCTTACGGTTAATACTGTCTATTACAACAAGAATGATGCTAATGATTAAAATCATCAATATCGGTAATGACCCCCAAAATACTCTCATCATACTGTCTTTTTCTTTTTATTGTTTATACTGTCTATTATAATCTCAACAATAACAATTGCAACAATTATTGATATTACGACTAATCCATAATTTATATTATTCATACACTTCCTTTCTTTTTGCGGTTAATGTAATCTATTACCGAATCTTATAAATATCGGTAGTAATCCCCACAATTCGTTTATATTGTAGTGTTAGTTTCGCAGTTAGTATAGGTTAATTTTTGCAAATATAGACAAAAAGGGATGTATTCGCAAAATAAAAAGTGTTAAAAATGATGTAAAAGCAGGAAAAAGGTGCGTTTTGTATATTGGAGTGATGTAATCGGGGGGAGATGTATAGTCAGAAGAGTTTTCTAATGTCCATGGAGAGGAAATCTTCTGCGGTGATGCCTCCATTGCCTACAATCAGGGCTGTATGGGGCGTGAATGCGGCTTTGAATGTCTCTAATCCTTTTGTGCTTTTCTCGGCGCTGCTCTTTACTTCTATCGCTACGAGCGAGCCTTTTTTGCGCAGCACGAAATCGACTTCGTCGTTGCGTTCTCGCCAATAGAACACCTCGAAGCGATGCACAAATGCTTGGCTGATGATGTAGGCTCCAATGCCCGACTCAAATATGTGTCCCCATGCTTTGCGGTCGAGTGTGGCTTGCTCAAAGGTGTGGGGGCTGTAGATAGTTTTCAGTGCGTTGTTATAGACTTGAAATTTGGGAATGCTCTGTTTTCTTCGGGCTGTGTCGACACTATATTTCTGCAATCCGTCGAGCATGCCTGATTCGTTAAGCAGGTTGATGTATCCTGCCAGTGTTGTGGTGTTGCCTGCGTCTTGTAGTGAGCCTAACATCTTGTTGAGTGAGAGCAGTTGTCCTGAGTATGCTGCGCCTAACTCGAATGTTTGCCTCAGCAGTGCAGGTTTGCCGACAGGGGTGTCCATTAGGATGTCTTTGTTTATGGTTGTTTCGACAATGGCTGATTGAACATATTGCTGGTAGCGGTCGTCGTCGGCGATGAGCGCTGCTGCGCCCGGATAGCCTCCGTAGAACAGGTACTGGTTGAGCGTGTATCCGAAGCAGTCGTGCATTTCGGTGTAACTCCAATGTGTCATGCGGATTTCTTCAAATCGTCCTCCGAGGGATTCGGACAGCCCTTTTTCTAACAGTACTCGGCTGCTGCCAAGCAGGAGGACTTTTATGTGGCGGTCGTGGAAGGTGTCATCATCCCACTCTTTCTTTACGGCTTCGCTCCAGTTGGCTATTTTCTGGATTTCGTCAATCACGAGGATGATGCTTTCCAATTCTTTGTTGTCTTGCAGTCTGCGCACGCTTTCCCAGCAGTTGGCAATCCATGCGCCGTCGCTGGCTGGCACGTTGTCTGCGGAGAAGAACTGGTAGGGTGCGTCAATCTCTTGCAGCACCTGCTTCACGACGGTGGATTTTCCTACCTGTCGAGGTCCCATTACAACTTGAATGAACTTTCTCGGCTCTTTCAGCCTGTCTCTAATAACTTGATATTCAGCCCTTTTATACATATCTTTACATTTTACTCAATGCGCTGAGTATTTTTACTCAATGCAAATATAAGGAACATTTGTTGAGAAAACAAATGTTGACGTAAGAAATGTTCATGCGTGTGCAGAAATGAGTGTATAGTCAGAGTGGGTCGACATCGTAATAGATGTTGAGGTTTTTGGCTATGGGCTGTGCGGTGAGTTGGTGTTGTATGGCGAGGAGGGCTTGGCGCACTTGGTCGATAGGGGCTTGGTGTTCAAGTTTGAGCATTATTTTGCGGATGTGGAGGGAGTGGATGCGAGAGACGGGGGGGCAGTCGGGACCGAGGATGCGGTCGCCGAAGACGGTGCGGAGGCGCTGGCCGAGGTCGGCGGCGAGGTGGTCGAGCAGACGGCTGTCACGGTGGCGGAGGTAGATGCAGATGAGGCGGCAGAAGGGGGGATAGCGGAAGAGTTGGCGCTCGGACATCTGGGTGAGGAACATCTGCCAGTAGTCGCCTGCGGTTATCTGACGGATGATGTCGCTGTTGGCGGAGCGTGTCTGGAGGATGACGTGTCCGGGGCGGTTTTTGCGCCCTGCGCGTCCTGCCACTTGGCTGAGGGTCTGGAAGGCGCGCTCGTGGCTGCGGAAGTCGGGGAGGTTGAGCATGAGGTCGGCGTCGAGGATGCCTACTACGGAGACGTTGTCGAAGTCGAGTCCTTTGGTGACCATTTGCGTGCCGATGAGTATGTCGGCACGGTGGTGGGCGAAGGCGTCGATGATGCGCTCGTGTTGCAGACGTGTCTTGGCGGTGTCGAGGTCCATGCGTAGGGCGGTGGCGTGGGGGAAGAGGGTGGGGATGAGGTCTTCTATCTTCTCTGTGCCTGTGCCTATGCTGTCGAATTTCTGTTCTTCGCATGCCGGGCATTGTGTGGGTATGCGTGTGGTGTAGCCGCAGTAGTGGCATGTGAGGGTGGAGACTTTGCGGTGGAGTGTGAGGGTCACGTCGCAGTGTGGGCAGCGTGGCACCCATCCGCACTGGTGGCACTGGATGAAGTTGGCGAAGCCTCGGCGGTTTTGGAAGAGTATGATTTGCTCGTTGCGGCTGAGGGCGTCGCTGATGACTTCGATGAGGCGCGGTGAGAATGGGCCTTTCATCAGTTTCTTTCTTTTGGCTTCTTTGGTGTCGACCACTTCGATTGTGGGGAGTTGCATGTCGCGGTAGCGCTGTGTGAGCGTGACGTAGCCGTAGCGCTGCTTGTGGGCGAGGTGGAAGACTTCGAAACTGGGTGTGGCTGTGCCGAGCAGTGTCTTGGCTCCGCACATGTGTGCGAGCATAATGGCTGCGTTGCGTGCGTGGTAGCGTGGGGCTGGCTCTTGCTGCTTGTAGGTCTGCTCATGCTCTTCGTCGACGATGATGAGTCCGAGCCGCTGAAAGGGGAGGAAGATGCTGGAGCGTACGCCGAGCATGAGCATGTGGGGATGGGGGGATGCTTGTCGGCGGTAGATGTCGAGACGCTGTGCGTCGGTGAATTTGGAATGATACACTCCCATTTGGTCTCCGAAGACGTGACGGAGGCGGTTGGTTATCTGTGTGGTGAGGGCTATTTCGGGCAGGAGGTACAGCACTTGTTTGCCTTGGCTGATGCATTTCTGTATGAGGTGCATGTATATCTCTGTCTTGCCCGATGATGTCACGCCATGCAGGAGAGTGACGTTTTTGGTCTGGAAGGATGCCTCAATCTCTTGCATTGCTGTCTGCTGGGCGAGGCTGAGGGGATTGAGTGTGTGGGCGGTCTGGTCGGCCGTTTCGCTGTTGCGTTTTTGTCGCTTCTTGCTTGTTTCGCGCAGGGCTGCGTCGTCTTTGGGCTTCATTGCTCCGGGCAGTGCCGCTTTCATGACGTCGCCGAGTGGGCAGATGTAGTATTTGGCTATCCACTGCCAGAAGGTGAACTGCTGCTCGCTGACAACGGGGCTGTCGTCGAGCGCTTCGATGATGTCTTTCACTTCTATGCCTTGGGGCTGGCGGTGGTGGGTGGCGATGACTACGCCTGTGTAGATTTTGCTTTTGCCGAATGGCACAACAACTCGACAGCCTCGCATAACTCTTGTCTCCATGTGGGGAGGAACGAGGTATGTGAAGCTGTCGAATGGTACTGGCAGTATGACGTCGGCAAACATGTGTTCCCTATGCGTCGGGATTTAGAAGAAGTAGGTGAGGGAAATCTGATGTGTGTTGTTTTTGAGTTTGCCTTTAATGGCTTTGCCAGCAGTATTTATGAATGACGCCTCTGCTGTCTCGCCGATGCCAATGTTGTAGTTATAGCCTATGCGCACGTGGCTGATGAATGTTGCTCCTGCGCCTACGTTCCATGAGAACTCTGACTTTTTAAGTTCCCAGTCGTCGGTGAGGTTGCCTATTTTCCAGCTTCTGTTGCCCAAGTTCCACGAGAACTGCGGACCTGTGGCTACATATACGCTTGCGAGGCTGCTGAGTCCGAAGGTGTATTTCACGTTGATTGGCAGTGTGATGTAGTGGAGGGATTTTGTTCCCTTCTCAACCTTGTTGGTTTGGTCGTTCTCGCCAGTGAGGCTGAGTGACTTGTAGTCGTAGAGGAGCGAGATGTCTGCTCCGAGGCCAGCGAGGGGTATTGTGACGTCGGCTGTTGGACCTGCGAAGAAACCAGCGCGGTTGCTGTCCTTGAATTTTACGGCGTCTTTCAGGCTGGGGGTGTTGACGTTGAGACCTGCCTTGATACCGAATTTCACTTGTGCCTGTGAGGGCATTGCGATTGTGAGCGCTGCAACGAGGGCAACGAGAGTGAGAATGTTCTTTTTCATACGTCTTTCTTGTTTTGGTGTTTATATTTTGGTGGCAAAGTAAGTGTTTTTTTTTCACATTAGGAAATATTTGGGTGGAAAAGTGAGGATGTGCTTCGGATATGTTTGGGTGCGGACGGTGTGCGTGTGGCGGTGCGAGCGGTCTGCGGTCATTGGTGCAGACGGCGGTTTTCTATGGGTGGAGATATTGTTCTGATGTGATGTCGGGGCGTAGGCTTGGGTCGGTTGGCTGTGTGGGCGCTGATAAAATATAAGTTATGTTTTATAAAATATAACCTATATTTTGTAAAATTAAACTTAAATTTTATAAAACATAACTTATATTTTAATATTGTGTCTGGCTGAGGTGGGAGTAGGTGGAGGAGTGGATATTGTTCGGAGCGTTTTTGGGGGCGGTTTCTCTCCGTCGTTAGTACCGTTCCCTCTCCGCTGTTGATGTCGTTCCCCCTCTGCCGTTGGTGCCGAAAGAAAAAAGTGTTTTCCTTTGGAGTTGTGCGGTCTTATTCGTATCTTTGTGGCGGTAATAAATTCTGATGCAATGAAAACAAAGACATCTTTTCTGTTTGTTCTTTCTGTGCTGGCGTGTATGAGCGTTGAGGCTCAGCCAAGGCAGGAGGAGGTTATGGCGGCAATGGAGTGTGCCAACGATTATTTTATGAGGAAGTATCCTGACCCCGGGAAGCCGACGTTTGTGAAGAAGGAGCGCCCGTCGAACCTGTGGACGAGGGGCGTGTATTTCGAGGGTCTTGTGGCGCTGACGGAGGTTGAGCGGCAGACGGGGGGCGGAAGGTATGGCACATATTATAAATATATATATGACTGGGGAACGGCGCACGGGTGGACGCCTCGCAATGGGGTGACGACGAGGGATGCGGATGACTATTGCTGCTGTCAGACGTACTTGGATATGTATTGGATGGATAATCCGATGACGCATGTCTTTAAGGATGAGGCGTTTGTGGCGCCTACTATTCAGTGTGTGGACAATGTGATTGGGGCGAAGGATGTGCCGTGGGTGGCTGGCGGACAGGTGAAGTCGGAGGGCAGCGACGGCGACTGGACGTGGATTGACGCTATTCAAATGGGGTTGCCTGTGTTCTCGAAGGTGGCGCGCATGCGTTGCTTCTTTGGGGCGGAGGATGCGACGGTGTATACGGAGAAGGGATGGGCGATGTATGAGGCGACGCGCAACAGGATTGGCGGTGGGCTGTTCAATGCTGAGGACGGGCTGTGGTGGCGTGACGCTGATTTTGTGCCTCCTTACGCTGAGCCTAACGGGGAGGATTGCTACTGGAGCAGGGGGAATGGCTGGGTGTATGCTGCGCTGGTGCGTGCTATGGATGCGATGCTGGTGGCGAGGAGGGCTGAGGAAGGCACTTATGCTGAACCGCTGGGCGAGAGGAAATGGAAAAATCTTGGGGCGGATGCTCATTATAAGGATTATTTGAAGGATTATTTGGCGATGACGGATGCGCTGGTGAGGTGCCAGAGGGGTGACCGCTTTTGGAATGTGTCGCTGCATGACGAGGGCAACTATGGCGGTGTGGAGTTGTCGGGTACGGCGCTGTTCATCTATGGCATGGCGTGGGGCGTGAGGCACGGCTATCTGCCGAAGAAGAGGTTTCTGCCTGTCATCTATCAGACGTGGGATGCGATGGTGAAGACGTGTCTGCATGAGGACGGTTTTTTGGGATATGTGCAGGGAACTGGCAAGGAGCCGAAGGACTCGCAGCCTGTGACGTATGACAGGGAGCCTGACTTTGACGACTACGGGCTTGGGTGTTTCTTGCTGTGCGGCACGGAGATTGTGAGGCTGCTTAATCAATAATGGATGAGTTGGCATGGGGGAAAAAACTGGATGATGAGTATGAAAAGTGTAAGATGTTGTCTATATATTATAATATGTGTAGGTTTGCTTGCTGTGTCGTCATGCACGTCGGGCAGCAAGGGTGGCGACGCCAAGAAGGGTTCGACGGCGAGGGCGCAGAGCATGCCGTATGAGTTGCTGGTTGTGGCGAATAAGGACTGGCTGAAGACGGAGGCTGGGCAGACGCTTGTGGAGGCGGTGGAGGCGCCGATTGAGGGGCTTCCGCAGTTGGAGAAGAATTTTCGTGTGACGTACATAAATCCGGAGGCTTTCAACGGCACGTTTAAGGTGTATTCTAACATTGTCTTTGCCGAGGTGGGGAAGAAGTATGAAGGGGCGGAAATGAGGACTGCACGCAATGAGTATTGCCGTCCGCAGTTGATTGTGTTTCTCTCTGCTCCTGACGGACAGGCGTTTGTGGAGTTGGTGCAGGGGCGTGGACAGCAGGTGCTGGATATGTTTAACGAGCAGGAAATGGTGCGTGAGCGTGCGGCGCTGGGGAAGAAGTTCAGCCGTGCCGTGATGCAACAGGCGGAGAAGCAGTTTGGAGTGGGCATGAAAGTGCCAGCGAACATTGATGACATAAAGGTGGGGAAGGATTTCTTTTGGGCGTCGGACAGCAAGCGTGAGAACCGCACGAATGTGTGTGTCTATACGTTGCCGATGAGGGATTTGTCGGTGGAGGATTTTGTGGCGGCGAGGGATTCGGTGATGAAAATCAATATCCCCGGAGGGCGTGAGGATCAGTGGATGGAGACTGACGGGCGGACTGTGACGAGCCGCATCGTGGAGCGTGAGGGGCGGCAGGTGATGGAGGTGCGTGGACTGTGGGACATGAGGCACGACGCTATGGGAGGGCCTTTTGTCTGCTACGTGCAAGCGGATGTGTCGGGGCAGAAACTGCTTGTGGCTGAGGGCTTTGTGTTTGCGCCGGAGGAGAAGAAGAGGGCAATGATTAGGCAGTTGGAGGCGGCGTTGCAGACGTTGGATACTCACTCTGATGCCCCATGATACCTACTTTTGGGTATTATTTTTGTTGGTAAAGTCCTTTTTGTGTGGTCAAAATTTGGCGTGTAGCCAAACTTTTCATACATTTGCATACGAAAACGAGAATAGTAAAATAATTTCAAAGAACAGAAAAAAGTAAAAATTATGGCTTACGTAATTAGTGATGATTGTGTAATGTGCGGCACTTGTGTAGGCGAGTGTCCTTCAGGTGCTATCAGCGAAGGCGATGGCAAGTATGTAATTGACGCTGACGCTTGTGTTGACTGCGGCACATGTGCTGACGCTTGTCCAGCAGGCGCTATTGCTCCGGGCGAGTAAATAGAGGCGGTCGACGGAGAGCGTTCTGCTCAAAGCCAATGACTGAATAAAGCGGCAAACCCCATAGGTTTGCCGCTTTTATTGTGGGTGTGAAACGGAGGTCGTTTCACGCTTTTATTTTGCAATGAAGTGCATTGCGCATGCCTTACACGAGGTGGCGGATGAGTTCCTCCTTGTCGCCGTAGAGCATGTCGATGACAGGGATTTCAATCATGGTGTATGCGCCGGGCTGCTGCTTGAGCGATGCGCGGGCTACGTTGACCAGCACCTGCGCTGTGAGGGCAGGGTTATTGATTTTCATGTCGAACTCGAAGAGTTGGTTGTGGGTCTTGCCCGAAACGCCTTTGCGGACGAGGTTTACGCCATGGCCAACATCATTGAGGGCATCGACGGAAGGTACTTGCTGTACGTGTGTTTCGTCGTTCACGAAGTATGGGTCGGCTTTGATGGCTGCCTCTACGGTCTTGAAGTCTGCACCGTCTTCGAGTTCAACGTAGACCATGCGGCGATGTATGCCTGTGCCTACGGGGATGGTCATTGAGAGGGCGTCTTTCACTCCGTCGATAGCACGTACTGCCACTGAGTGACCCATGGAGCGGCCGGGACCGAAGTTGGTGTAACTGATGCCTTTTGGGGCGAGGCTTTCCATGAGTGAGCGCACGATAGAGTCAGAGCCGGGGTCCCAACCAGCGGAGATGACGCTGACAGCGTTGTTTGCCTTTGCTACGGCGTCGAGGCTGCGACGGAGGTCAACGATTTGTGTGTGGATGTCGAAGGAATCGACAGTGTTGATGCCGAGGGCAAGGCACTGCTTGGCGTATTCCTCGACTTTGCGTGTTGGGGTGGCAAGAATGGCTACCTGCACGTCTTTAAGTTCAGTGATGTCTTTTACTACGGGGTAGTTGGCGAGTTCGGCTGGTTTGTTGGCATCGCCATTGCGACGCACTACGCCTACGCACTCCATGTCCTCGGATGCTTCGATTGCTTCGAGGGTGTATTTGCCGATGTTGCCATAGCCGATGATGGCTGCACGAATTTTTGCCATAATGTTTAGTTGGGGTTTGTTAGAGGGTTAAGATATAAATAAGGCAGCAATCGGGGTTGCTGCCTTATTATATAATAATGTGTTATTTTGTTGGTTCTTCGTTGTCGTTCTCTTTGATGCGGGCTCCCATAACGAGGTATGCTGTAGGAGCGGCAATGAAGAGTGACGAGCATGTGCCGATGATGACACCGAGCATCATTGCGAAGGCGAAGGCACGGATGCTGTCGCCGCCGAGGATGAAGATGGCGAGAAGCACGATGAACGTTGATACTGATGTATTGACGGTTCGTGTGATAGTGCTGTTCAGCGAGTCGTTGAAGATGCGCTGACGGTCACGCTTCGGATAGTTGCTGAATGTCTCGCGGATACGGTCGAAGATGACCACCTTGTCGTTGATTGAGTAACCGATAACGGTGAGGATTGCACCGATGAATGTCTGGTCAACCTCGAGCGAGAAGCCTATCCATCCGTAGCACAGCGAGAACATGCCGATTACAAGCACGGTGTCGAGTGCCAACGCTACGATAGAGCCTACTGAATATGCCACGTTGCGGAAACGCACGAGGATGTACACGAAGATTACAACGATAGCGAAGAGGACTGAGAGGATTGCTCCGTATGTGATGTCCTCTGCAATGGCTGGACCTACCTTCTGAGAAGATACGATTGAGCCACCTGCTCGGTTGTCGCGGTCGAGGAATGCCTCTTCTGTCACGCTTGCATCAACCATGCCGCCGTCGATGAATGACTGATAGAGGAGTGTCTCTATCTGTGCGTCTGCCTCGGCGCTGTTGTCGTTGATTTTGAAGTTGGTAGACACGCGGATGTTGTTGCCGTCTGTTCCGAGGGCAATAACTGTCACGTTGATTGCCTCGCCGTCTTTGTTGTTCGCATCGAACTGCTTAACGATTGCTTCCTTGACAGCCTCTGGATGAACCTGATTCACGAACTCTATCTTGTAGTTGCGACCGCCCGTGAAGTCGATAGACTGGCTAAGTCCACGGATGGCGAAACTTGCGAGGGCAACCAAAAGGAAGATGCCGAAGATGGTGAAAGACCTCTTGTAGTGACCCATGAAGTTGATATGGGTGTCTTTCAGCATGTTGCGTGAGAAATTGGTGGTGAATGTGAGGTCTTGCCACTTGCCGCGGTTGAGGAAGTGTTCGTATGCGATACGAGTCAACCATACGGCTGTGAAGAATGAGCAGACAATACCGATGATGAGGGTTGTGGCAAATCCCTTGATAGGCCCTGTACCGAAGTTGTAGAGGATGATACCTGTGAGGATTGTTGTCACGTTTGAGTCGAAGATTGCAGAGAAAGCGTTGCTGTAACCTGCTGCAACAGCGGCACTGATATTCTTTCCTGCACGCAACTCTTCTTTTGTACGCTCGTAGATAAGCACGTTGGCATCGACCGCCATACCGAGTGTAAGCACCATACCTGCGATACCCGACATGGTAAGTGCAGCGCCAAGTGACGTGAGGATACCGAATGAGAAGAAGAAGTTGAGGATGAGTGCGCAGTTGGCAACCATACCTGCACGACCGCCGTACATGAGAACCATGTAGAACATCAGCACGATGAATGCCACGATGCAAGAGAAGAAACCTGCCTTGATTGACTGTGCGCCGAGTGTTGGGCCGACGATGTCCTCCTGAATGATTGATGCAGGAGCGGGCATCTTACCCGACTGAAGCACGTTTGCCAAGTCTTTTGTTTCGCTTGTAGTGAAACTACCGCTAATCTGCGTGTTGCCGCCGTCAATCTTGTTCATAACGTTTGGAGCGCTATATACAAGGTTGTCAAGCACGATTGCTACGCAATGGTTTACGTTAGCCTCTGTGAGAGCCGCCCACTTGCGAGCGCCTTCGGTGTTCATCTTCATGCTGACAACAGGATTGCCGTACTGGTCGAAGTCGTCCTTAGCCTCTGTTACGACATCGCCCTCCAGCGGAGCGCGGCCGTTAGGGCCTGTGGTGCGGATAGCATAGAGTTCGAAGATGCGACCAGCCTTGTCCATTGACTTCACGCCCCATTTGAGCGAGAGGTCGGCAGGGAAGATTTGCTTTGCTATCTCAGAGTTGAGGAGAGCATTGATTTCTGCTGTGTCGAGCGCCTGAGCAATCGCTACCATACAGCCACGCTGAGCGCCTGTTGGCTGGAGCATTGCGAAGAGAGGGTTCTCTTTCTTCGCTTCCTCGCTTGCCTTCTGCATAGAGGCAACGTCGGTAGTGGCAGCATCGGCAGCCTTCACCTTGGCAAGTGCGCTGACAGCACTGCTTGAATCGGCATTTTCTGCTACGACTACTTCCTCAACCACTTCCACGACAGCGGTGTCAGTTGCTACGGAGTCAGTAGCCTCCTCGGCAGCCTCTGTTGCGCCGCCATTGCGGAGAGCAGCATTGAGTTGTGAGAGGTAAGGTGCTACCTGTGGTGCATCGTAAGTCTCCCAAAATTCGAGGTTGGCGCTTCCTTGAAGGAGTTTGCGCACACGCTCTGGCTCCTTGATGCCCGGCAACTCTACCATGATGCGTCCGCTCTGACCCTCAATCTTCTGGATGTTGGGCTGTACCACACCGAAACGGTCGATACGAGTGCGAAGAACGTTGAAAGAGTTGTCCACTGCCTCGTCAACGCTCTCGCGGAGAACCTTCTCCACCTCAGAGTCGCTGCTGTTGGTGTTCACCTTGCCTTTAAGTTGCTGCGTGGCGAAAATTGCCGCAAGGGGCTTGCCCGGAGCATTCTTTTTATAGGCACTGACAAAAAGTGTGATGAAATCGCTCTGACTCTCTTGCGCTGCCTTCGCTGCTTCGTTTACAGACTTGAGGAACGCTTCGTCAGTCTTGTGGTCTGCCAACGTCTTTATCACCTCTGGCACGCTCACTTCGAGGATGACGTTCATACCGCCTTTGAGGTCAAGACCAAGACCAATGGCAGTTTCGCGACAGTCCTTTAGCGTGTAAGTGCCGAGATAGAATGGAGTCGTGTTCAACGAGTCCAAATAAAGTTCAGCCGCCTGTGGTTCCATTTTCGCCGCCTTGTCCTCTACATACTTTGTAGCGACAGAGAACGAAAGATAGAAGAGGCAGATGAGTGTCAACGCCACTGCTAAAAACTTTACAAATCCTTTGTTTTGCATTTTGTTGAATTGTTAATTATTTAGATTATTATTTATTTCTTTTCACATTAGCCATTGGTTCGCAAATGCCAAGATGACACGTTCCACAAACCATTTTTCCTTCCGCTATTCACGGATGCGAAGGCTATTCAAGATGCAAAGTTATACAATTTTTTCCGAAAAGGAATAAAGTTATTGCTAAATTATTTATATAGTATAGGTTGTTAGGTGCTTTTTGGGCAAAAAGTGTAACTGTATGGCATTAAGACAAGGCTGTATTGCCTGTTGAAATGCTTGCTCAATCATTCCAGCGTAAAGAAACTGATGATAGGATAGTGGTCGCTGGCAATGATAGAGTTGTCAATCTTTGTTCCGTATGTCTTTACGTTTGGAGAGGCGAAAATGTGGTCGATGCGGAAGTACATGCCGCTGCGGTTGTAACTGATGCCCAATCCGTTGCCATTGTTGACGAAGGCATCGTAGAGGTTTTCCGTCATCTTGTAGTGAGTGTATGAGATTGGCGAGGAGTTGAAGTCGCCGCAAGCAAGGATGTGGCGGTCTTTGTGACGTGCTATGTAGGATGCTACGGAGTCTACTTGTATGCCTCGTATGGAGTCGCCGTGAGCCAGTTTTTCTGTGAGATGAATATATTTGCTTTTGGAATGGTTTTGGGCAGGGTGTTTGTAGTTCTCGATGATAGATTTGTAGTTTTCCTTGTCCTCCTCAGCCAGTTTGTACGATTCTAAGTGGTTGTTTATCAGTAGGAGAGTGTCTTTGCCCATTAACACTTCGTAGGCGAATGACCCATTGTTGGCAGACGGATACTCAATCTGCGTGGTTGATATGAGTGGATATTTTGAGAAGCAGGCGATGTAACTGTTGGTCAGTAGTTCCACCGCATAATATGGATATGTCTCTTGAATTGTCGGCAAAGCCTTGTCGATATAGAGTTTCTGTGCCTCTTGCAGGCATATTATGTCGGCGTCGCTCCCAAGAAGATACAGCATTATGGGATTTTCTTCCCAGCCGATGTTGTTGAATTTGCCGAAACTCATCACGTTGTAAGACAGTATCTTATAACTGCCTTTGGGTGGAGCGGAAGGAAGATTGATAGGAATATATGTTCTGATGCTTCCTGCACACAGTAGCAGCCCAACTAATGGAATGGCGCTGAACTTCCATTTGAATATAATCCAAAAGGGGATTGTGCAGATGTTGGCAATGAGGAACACGGGAAACATCAGCCCCAAATATGACAGGTTTGGATAGTCTTGCGACGGCAAATAGGCAGTGTAGGTACAGATGAGCATTGCCGCAATCAATAGCAGATTGACGGAGACAGATATGGTGAGTATTATCCTTTTCAGTCTATTCATATATATGTAAAGTGTTGCACAATATATGTCTCAAATGATACACCGTTTATCGCACAATCGACACACCGTTCATCGAAAGAGCGGTACACCGCTTGTCGATTTGTCGATACACCGTCTTTACTATATAGGGTTAATTCTTCATCTTTTTGCTTGCATCGAACAGGGTAGCCTTCTCTTTATCTGTCAGATTTTGATAGCCATTCTTGCGGATTTTGTCGAGGATGCGGTCAATCTCCTCGGATTCCTCACGCTTTCGGGCATTGTATGCATGGTCTTCGTGGTTTGCTTCCCTTACGTTGGTCACACGCATCTTGGGTTTACGACCGCCTGACATGGAGTTTTTCAGTTTGTCCCATGCGCTTTCTCCCTTGTTGTAGTTGCCAGCGGACGATGTTGTCCAATGTTTATTGCTCCTGCTTGACTTTTTCTTGTCTGCCGATTTCCAATACAATAGTATTATTATGCCTACAACGATGCCGCCCAAGTGTGCGAAGTGAGCCACGCCGTCTACCGATGTGATGCCCATGTACATTTCTACCAACGTGTAAAATCCTACCAAGTATTTCAGTTTGATAGGGAATGGTATAGGGATGATGAACAACTGCGCATTTGGGAAAAAGAATGCCGCCGCAGCCATTACGCCATAGATTGCTCCTGATGCGCCGACGAGTTGTGCAGGCGGGATGATGCCTAAGAATGTGCATAACTGGTTAATCGCTGCACTTCCCACTCCGCACAAAAGGTAGTAGCAGACAAATCTGCGTGTTCCCACCTGCTGCTCAACGGCGTTTCCGAAAATCATCAGCGACCACATGTTGAAAAACAAGTGCCACCAACCGCCGTGCATGAACATGTAGGTCAGATACTGATATATGGCAAACCCATTCGACCCAATGGGGTGCAGGGCATTGAAATTCAGAAACCAGTCGGTGTGTCCGCCCAAAGCAACCGCAGGAGTAATCCAGTAGGTCAGGACATAAAATACGAAGTTTATAATAAGTATAACCTTAACGGCAGGAGTCAGTCTCATATCTCTTATTCTTTTGATTGTTGCTGTTATATATTTTAGGCTGCAAAATTACTCTTTTTCTTTGGATTGAAGTACAAAATGAGGGGAAATGAAGTTTTTTTTGACTTTTTTCAACTTTTTTTCGCGAAATTTGTTTGTTCGAGAAAATATATCTCATATATTTGCAACAAATCTATGGCAGAAAGCGCTGTTGAGAGGCTCTGTCGCAGACAAATCAGAACAGAAAAGAACAAACCAAAGTTATAAAACCTAAAATTTTTTTTGATTATGAACAAGACAGAACTCGTTAGCGCAATCGCTGCAAAGGCAGGATTGAGCAAGTCAGATGCAAAAAAGGCTCTTGACGCTACAGTAGAGGCTATCTCAGAGGCTCTCAAGGCTGGCGACAAGGTAGCACTCGTTGGTTTCGGTACATTCTCAGTTAATGAGCGTCCTGCTCGTCAGGGCATCAACCCAGCAACAAAAGAGGCTATCACTATTGCCGCTAAGAAAGTTGCTAAGTTCAAGGCTGGTGCTGACCTCGACGGCGCGCTCAACTAATCAGTCATTGTTTTTTGACTATAAAAAACGGAATAATGGGCAGACTCCATACGGAGTTTGCCCATTGTTCTATTATCTAACGGCTACCCCCTAAAAATTGACGGCAGTTGAGGGTAAAAGCAGACAGCCGTTGCCCTCAAAAGTGGACAGCCGTTGAGCGAACTAGCGGACAACCGCCGGCATA
>JAFLUT010000120.1 GCA_022508665.1 Prevotellaceae bacterium
TTTTTTATTTCAGTTCCAAAGGCTGATATTGATGCGGACTGGATATGAGAACTACACCTGCAACACTTCTCACTCTGTCGCCCAATGAGTTAGAACTTGTTTCTACATATCCAAAAGTTGTCATAGGGTCAGGAGCATAATAGGTGGGGGCTTTCACATAACGGCGGTTGCCAAGCACCTTCTTCTTATAGGAAAGAAAGTCGGAGGCTGTTCTCTTCTGATAGTCCACACGTTGGCTAATGAACTTACCTTGTCCGTCAGGCACAAACCATGTGACATACTCCGTGAATACAATAGGTAACTCTGCTTTTATCAAACCACAAAGCGTAAACGTGTGAACGCCTTTAGCATCACTGGCACGTGTGATAAGACCTGGCAATCCTCCCAACTTCCACGGTCCAATGCCGACAGGAACATCCTCCGTATAGTACGCGTTCCATGTTACCCCATGATAGTTTATGGTTGCTGACAGAGAAGCAAAGCCACAGATGCTATCCTTCGCCTCCGTCAGTTTCCAGTCCCGTTTCTCCAAAGCCTCGTCCGTTTGATAGCGATAGGGATAAAGCATCTCATGCGTTGTTATTCTGCCTTCGGGATAGTTCATAAAAACCGTTCCCATGTGCATTTGGGCTGCTTGATAACCATCCGCTATGCGAGAGCCTCCTGCCTTCTGCCGCTCATATTCATCGTATGGGAAACTCTTTGTAATGCCGTCCGATGTTTGCACAGCAATGAGCATCGAATCTGTTACAACTTTACCGTCAGCATCCATTGTTTTACACTCATAACGATAAACCGCTGTGATTTTAGACACGCCAATCGTGTCATTCTGTGCCATTGCCGATAAATTCAATACAAAGGCAATCATTGTTAAAGTCTTTTTCATAGTTTTTTTGCAAAGATACGATTTTCTTTTTTTTATTTCAGTTCCAATGGTTGATAAACATGACTCTTTTGCAGAACTAACATATGGCTATTCATGCCCACGTAAAAAACAGTTCCGTTCACATTTACTTCGCCCAAGTCATCTGCACCTTTTGCCACATAATAGGTAGGCTCTTTCGGATAGCGAGCATTGCCAAAGGTCTTTTTCTTGAATGCCATCAGTTGCTTGCGGCTCACTTTCAGATAGTCGGGATGTGCCACATACTCAATCTTCTTTTCTTCGTTCTTCGTTTCATAGAGCGAGAAGCAATGAATACCTTCCGCATCCTCTGCCTTTACTATCAGCCCCGGCAGCCCTCTCAACTTCCATGGACCTGCCGAAGTGGGAATGTCCTCTGAATACCATGCTGTCCATCGTTTGCCATATAGTTCTCCTGTGGCACGGTGGCAAAGCAAGTCAGCAATGCTCATAGTATCATTTGTCAGTTCCCACTTTATCTCTGCCAAAGTCTCATGCGTCTCATAGCGGTAGGGGTAAATTGTCTCTATGCAAATTACTTCTTTGTTTGCCACATCCGTCAGCACATTCTGATGGTGCATCATAAACACATTCATCATCTCTTGGCTGGCTCGTCCGTCATGGTTGTAACTCAAAACTGTCGTGCAGTAGGTGGCATGAGTACCGACCTGCAGAGCCAATCGGAGAGAGTCCGTCACGTTCTGCCCATTCTCGTCCTGTGTACGCATGGTGTACTCATAAAAAACTGTCATTGACGAGTTGTCCAATGTCTTGTTTGTCTGTGCCTGCATTGACAAACTTAATGCAAAGGCAATCATTGTCAAAATCTTTTTCATTTGTTGTTTCTTTTAATACATTATATAAAGTTTTAGTAAAGATATGTCATTCCGCCTCTTTTCGCCAAACAAATGAGTTGGCAAATAATTGGCAATTCGCCCTCGCATTTGGCAAATAGTTTGCAACACCTCTTGTATTATATTGAGAACTATACTTTTAGCAAGTATTTCTGAAATTACATTCGCAAAGGTAAGAAAAGAGCATTTAAAACACCCTCGGAAACCTTCACAAAAAGGTCTCCGAGGGTGCATCTCTTTAACTACTTAAAGAAATTCAGTAAATTTCAGCCTTCCCGTTCCTCGCCAAAGGTGATTTCCTTACGTATAGCGCTGAGATAAGAGGGCATGATGGTTGGTAACAATGCAATGTTTTTCAGAGATAGCGGATATTCCATGAGAGAATATCTGTTATCATACGAAGGCTATATGGGCAATCCGTAAGTAAGTTTCAGCGTGTCCATGACAAAGCATGAACGGATATGGGCGATGTGAGGAAATCCGCCAAGTTTGTCGAGCAGGAACTGCTGATAGCGCTGCATGCTGCCTACGCACACCTTGAGCATGTAGTCGCCATCGCCCGATATGTTGTAGCATTCGGTCACTTCACTCCATTCCGCTACGGTGGCGGCGAACTCTTCGGCTATCTGCTTGTTGAGTTGCTTCATGGAGACGCTGCAGAAGACGATGAAGCCACGGTCGAGTTTGTTGGCGTCAAGCACGGCAACATAGCCTTTTATGTAACCCATTCTCTCCATTCGCCTCTGTCGTTCATAGGTGGGAGTGACAGAGAGGTGTATCTTCTGCGCAAGTTCCTTCGTGGTCAGTCGGCTGTTCTCTTGCAGTATGCGGAGAATGGTTAAGTCGAGTTCGTCGAGTTCGTGAATGGTTGTTTCCATAGGATTACATAATATTATATATGTGTATATAGGGATTAGGGAAGAGGGGGAAAGGCTTTCAGTTCGGTGTAGAGTCGCTGTATGGGCAATCCCATGACGTTGAAGTAGGAGCCTTCGATGCGTGTCACTGCAACGAAACCAATCCACTCTTGAATGCCGTATGCACCTGCCTTGTCGAAAGGACGGAAGGTGTCAACGTAATGATAGATTTCTTCGTCTGTCAATGCGGCAAAATACACCTTGGAGGTAGAAGCGAACTGCACCGCATGGCTTTTCGTGAGGATGGACACGCCCGTGATTACCTCATGTGCATGCCCCGACAACTGGCGGAGCATCCGCACGGCATCCTCTCTGTCTTTCGGCTTGCCAAGCACCTCGCCGTTGTCATATACTATGGTATCTGCCGTGATAATCATCTCATTGTCAGCCATTGTGGCACGGTACTCCTCCGCTTTCTTAGCGGATATGTGCATAGGGATGTCCTCGCCTTTCAACGTAGAAGGATAACTCTCGTCAATGCCCTGCAATGTACGCACCTCGAAGTCTATTCCCAATCCGCCGAGCAGTTCCTTTCGGCGTGGCGAATTGCTGGCAAGGATAATTTTATATCCTTCTGCCAATCTGTATTTTTCGTTTCTTAATCTTTCAGCCATATCTTTTACCTCCTACCAGCCGAATGCCGTGCTGTTGTGCATCCATAGATTTTGTGCTTTCAATACCTGCTCAACAATGTCTCTGGCACATCCCTGTCCACCGTTCTTGTGGGAGATGTACTTGCACATCGCCTTTATCTCGGGAGCAGCATCGGCAGGGCAGCAAGGAAGACCGCACGCCCTCAGCACTTCGTAGTCGGGTATGTCGTCGCCAACATATATAATCTCCTCATCTTCAAGAGCGTACTTCGCTTTCAAGTCGTTGTAAACCCTTATCTTTACAGACGCTCCAAGCACCACATCCTTGATGCCAAGCCCCTCATACCGCACACGCACCGCCTCGGTCTTTCCGCCCGTAATGATAGCAAGCACAATACCGCATTTCACAGCGTGCTGCATGGCATATCCGTCCTTGATATTCACCGTGCGCATAGGGTCGCCATTGGGATGTTGAGTGATGGTCTCGCACGACAGCACTCCGTCAACATCGAGGAAGATTGCCTTAATCTTTTTCAAATCGTAGTTTATCATCGTGTATGCTTTTGCTTAGTCGTTCATAAATGTCTTGCACATCGGGAGCGGACGAAAGAAGTGCCAAATGCTTGTCAATCACGTTAGTATCCCACCTCACGGCAGGCCCTGTCTGTGCCTCTTGTGGAGACAAGGTGTGCAGTTTCCGTGCCGTCTCGTCGATGAGCGGAAGCATCACGCTGAACGGCACGCCTCCATGCTCCCTCAGCAGTTCCTCTCCAATGGCAAAGCATCTGTTTGCAAAGTTGCAGCAGAAAACGGCGGCGAGGTGGAGGTATTTCCTGTTCTCGCTGCTCAGTTCATATACTTTGTCAGAGACAGAAGCCGCTAACTGCATAAGCATCTGGCGGTCATTATCTTGCAGAGCCTCAACGAAACAAGGGATGTCACGGAAATGAACCTCACGCTGCTTCGAGAACGTCTGCATTGGATAAAGCACTCCGCATCGTTTGGAAGGGATGACATTCATCGGCATGCTGCCAGCCGTGTGAATGATGAAGCGGTCAGGGTGTCCGTCAGCCAATCCTTCTGCCAATGACTGCAGAGCCGTATCTTTCACAGAAACAATGTATACGTCTGCCTCATCCGCTACATCTGCAAGTGCCACAGTGTGAGGACATTGCAACACTTCTGCAAGCGATGCTGCCGACTCCTCCGTGCGACTCCACACCTGCACAATCTCATGCCCTACCCTCTTGAGCGCCTTACCCAAATTGGTGGCAAGATTGCCCGCTCCAACAAGCACAATCTTCATTTTCCTCTCCTGCACAAGTCCTCTCTATTCCTCTGGAAACGCCCCGATGTGAACGTTCTCCCATTTCAGATTGTCCTCATCCTGCGGCTTGCGTTCAATGGCAGGATAGCCAATGCCAATCACACACTCGGCTGTTAGGTTTTCGGGATAGCGAAGCAGGAAACGCAGCACATTGTCAGAAGGCTCACCATTCCCCATAAACCTGTTCCTCACCTGACACCAGCACGAGCCAAGCCCAAGGTCGGCCGCCTGATACTGCATAGTCACCGCCGCCAACGACGCATCTTCACACCACACGTCCGTCACCTCCCTATCGCCAAGCACAACGATAGCCACTTTCGCGCCTGCCAGAAACTGGCTTCCCATATCCCTGCACAACGAAATCTTCTCCAGCACATCCTTGTCGTCAACCACCACGAAATGCCACGCACGCACGCCCTTCCCCGTAGGAGACATAAGCGCCGCCCGAAGGATTGTCTGCAAATCTTCCGCATTGACCTCTTGGTCAGTAAACTTACGCACGCTTCTGCGCTTCTGCACTAAATCTTTGAAATTTCCCATAGTCACGTTTCTTTTTCTAAAATTTTGTGTAAAGTTACAACACTTTTTCTACACAAGCCATCTATTAGGGAAAAATTTTATCATTTCGGCAGCGATTATTTAACTTACAGATAAAAAACAAGGCTGATTGAGGAAAACCAGAACCCTCATTATACGTTAGCAAAGTCCATTGATTGATAAAAGCGATATTTCTCTACAAGTTTATTGCGTATGTCCCATTAAATTCTTACTTTTGTCGTCAAAAACGGTGTGAGTCACACCGCTTCCGAGGTCTGAGTCATACCGCTTCCGAGGTGTGAGTCACACCGCCATCGACGATGCGTATGATGATAAAAATGGGTAAAAAGCCAAAGCAGAAAGAAGCAAAGAGCCTTTATAAGAACAAACCAAAAGCCTAAATAAAACAACAAAAAAAATTAATAAAAATATGCTAATCGTAAGAAAAGCCAAAAAGAAAATCGTGCGTCCCGATGGTATGCACGAGGCGTGGATTTACCAGTCGCCAGCCTTGCCAGTTGTAGAGTTCAGCAAGATAGTAAAAGACTGTTCCGATTCGTGCGGAGAAAATCCGAGCAAGACAATAGGAGTGGTCGCCGCCCTCATGAACCGCATTACTCACCTCCTTGCATTGGGGCGAGCCGTAGAGATTGAGGGCATCGGCACGCTGAAGCCAGTCATCAACTCGAAAGCCGCAGACACGGCAGAGGAATTGGGCGACCCATACGAATCCATCAAAGGCGTGAAAATCCGCTTCTATCCCCACAAGCCACTGCAAGAGGCGATTGCGGAAAATGGATATGAGTATCAGGCGGAGTTGGACGATGAATAGGTCGGAGAATCCCGTCCGCTCAATCCAGCCAGTTTGAATTGGTAGTAATAAAGATATTTTGTATCTTTGCAAACAAAACGAACCTATGACCTATGAATTTTCCTTTAATATCTGAATATGTGGAGGCTGTGAAGATGGCGGAGGACAATTTTGATGAACTCTGCCACCTGCAACCTGTGTTGGACAATGACGGGCAGCCTGTGATGTCGAGCGGTAACTTTGCCGTGGTGTTCAAGATGAGGGACACGG
>JAFLUT010000121.1 GCA_022508665.1 Prevotellaceae bacterium
CACGGCTGACTATTGTAATCGTGAACGGCAGGGAGTTTCAGAGGTGCGCCGTTGTCATTTTGAACAACAAAAGAGATGTTTGGGTAACGGCTAACTGCTTAACGTGAACCCGACAAACCGCAGATAACAATAAATGTCGTTTCGTTGAATTGATGTTAAAAAATCAGACATTGCCTCTTTTCATATCAGCAATGACCAACTTTATTTCTGCGTATGTGTAATCAGAAGGTAAAAGACTTTTTACCTCGCTAAGCGCATACGCCTTGTCGAAAGAACGGATTATACCACGTATTATTTTCTGATGCTGTAAACTGACAACATCGTTGATGTTCAACTCGCCTTGCTCAACAAAATGGGCGAGATGATTTTCTATTGTGCCAACCGTGAGGGAGCGTTCCGTGGCTATCTCTTTAATGGTTTTGCCTGAGGTAAACAGTTTGAAAGTCTGCAATTTGGTATCGACCTTCATTTTCTTTGGTTTGTCTTGGGCAGACGTTCTTGGCGCATCGCTCTTCTTTGTTTTCACTTTGCCATCCTCCACTTGCATGTCATCTAATGCAGCCTTCGCCTTGGCATTAAGAAAGTCACGCACGGTGAACCCAACCTGCTGCAATCGAGAAAAAACACCTAACTTCAGTTTTAGAGACAGGAAGAATGCGTCGAGAGCATTATTGTACTGCTTTACCACCTGTTTGTTGTTTATTGCTACTCTCGAATATGCCACAACGGGGTCGAACAGAAGGTGTAACTTTTGCTCGAAATACACCATTGCCGCTTTAAGCCGTTCCTGCAATTTCTCATTTCTGGCAAATGCAGAGCCGCTTTGTTGCATCAATGCCGTATATTGGCTCTGGAACTTATGGGCAACGGAAAGAACTTCTGCATCCAATTCTGGCAGAACAGACTGCAAGACTGATAGGTAATCGGGATATGAGGCATAAAGATGCTCGTTAACGACACGGTAGAGATATTGCGTATCCAGTTTCAACTGCTGGAAGTCGAACATTTCGTTCAGAAGTGTAAAATAATAGTCGAACTTCATCTGAGGGAGTTTGCACTGCGTCTGCTGCGCTTCCTCCAACTCTCTGTCTATGTAGGCATTGACTGAAGCATCCGTAATAACTGACCGCATAGACAAAGGGCATGCAAGCACCATACCTTCGAGCGTACGGCATCGGCTCAGAGCCACATACACCTGCCCATGCGTGAACGAGTCGTTGATGTCAAGCACAGCATGGTCAAAAGTCAGTCCTTGGCTCTTATGCACCGTGATAGCCCATGCAAGGCGGAGGGGGAACTGCGTGAACGTACCTTCCACCTCCTCACGTATCTCCTTTGTCTCATCATCAATCACATACTTGGTGTTCTCCCACACCAACTGAGGCACACGGATAGTCTTTCCGTCCTCTTTGCAATGCACTATGATGAGGGTCTGCTCCTCCTCTTCGTTCCACATCACGCCTTTCACTACACCAATCTTGCCATTATAATACTCCTTACCATAGTTAGGGTCATTCTTTATGAACATTACCTGCGCACCCTCTTTCAGTACGAGCGTTTCGTCGGCAGGGTAACTGCTTTCGGGAAAGTTGCGGTAAATCTCCGCATGAAACTTCATTTCCTTTGCAGGCAAAGCATTCAGCATCTGCTCATTATACTGGTTAGCCATTCGATTATGAGTGGTAAGACGTATCCAGTCTTCATCTTTCGAAGGCACGAAATCAGCAACGTATCGGGCATTCAACGACCTCAATACAGCATCGTCAATGCGATTGTTCCTTATCTTGCCGAGAATGTCGATGAAAGCCTCATCTTGCTGACGGTAGATGTGCTTCAATTCCACCGTAACATACTGAATTTGAGCAAGCGCCTTACTGCCAAAGAAATAAGGAGTATCATAATATGGCGACAGCAATGCCCATTCCCTCTCCTGTGCCACAGGCGCCAATTGTTGCAGGTCGCCTATGAGTAGCAATTGCACCCCTCCAAAAGGTTTATTCCTATCCTTATATCGTCTCAACTCTTGGTCGATAGCGTCCAATACATCGCAGCGCACCATTGAGATTTCATCTATCACAAGCAAATCCAATGTCTTGATAAGGTTCTTCTTCTCCTTCCCCATTCTGTATTTCTTTTCCCCAACCTGCATTCCCGGCACAGCAGGGCCAAATGGGAGTTGGAAGAACGAGTGTATCGTTTGCCCCTGAGCGTTTATAGCCGCCACACCCGTAGGGGCAAGCACCACCATTCTCTTTGGTGTACGCTCCCTCAATGTCCTCAGAAATGTAGTCTTCCCTGTACCAGCCTTACCAGTCAGAAAGACAGACACATTGGTATTCGTCACAAACTGCCACGCCAAATTCATCTCACGGTTGCAGGCTTGTGTGTCCTCTGCAACCGTGAGTGGAAATTCATATATCTCAGACGCTAAACCGATATAATCCATGATAACTCTACATGATGTGGCAGTGTTCAATCGCTTATTTCAAGAAAAAGTTCTCCCAAACTTTCAGCATAGAACTTTCGTTTGTGGAAATCACTTCTGCAGAACGAGTGTACACACGGTACTCCTTTCGCCGTTGCTGCGGTATATGGGCGAGGATATTCTTCTGAGTGGCTTGGAATATCTCGCCATTGACTTGAAAGTAGAAAACATTGGTGAGAGGAAGCGGCTCTTCTTCCAAAATCTTGCCACCTTCGGAGTCGGCAATGGCACCTAAAGAACTGCCCTGCAATATGTTTTGAGTCTTGTTGAGATAATCGACATACCGCTGGTCAAGTTCCCCCTGATTTAAGGTTCTCACACAAATGACACGCGCCACCTTGCCGTTGATACTATCCTCCCTGACAATACGACCAAACATCTGTTCGCGGCCCACGGGGATGTAAGTGTCGCCATTGGGGAACTCTACCCTAAGCACGCTGCCGGGTATAGCCTCCATAAGGGTATCATTTTGACTATACCACAGGGCTTGCTTACCAACGTGGATATTGCATGGAACAACAGTTTTTGAGCGATTGAAAATCCCCGTATATACGGTTGCCGTACGAAATTGCCGGTTGATGAAAGGCCAATTCCCTATTGGCTCCCAATTGTCGTTGTTCTGTGCGAACAAAGGCAATGACAGAACAAAGGCTATTATATAAATAATGTGTTTCATTTATTTGACCTTCACTACAAGGTATTTGCTGATACTCCAGAATTTGCCAGAATCAGTGATGCGCAAAGTGTATTGCCCCTTGCTATCTTTTAACAAAGTGTATGAACCATTAGGATGAGTGGTAAGAAGTTCGGCTGACTTAGACTCCAAAGCGATGACGTTCACCTTGCGAATGTCTATCTTAGTGAAATAGTTCTTGTTGTAATTGCCTTGCAGCACTTCGCCCTTGTCCAATATGCCCTGATCTTTCAGTTCTTTGCTTGTGCCGAATACATACCATGCGGTGTTGAGTTGCGCATCTTGGCTCTTAGCAATTTCTTCAGTGTTTTCCTTCTCTTGCTTCACCTGCGCATTCTCATCTTTCAAAGTGTTTACAGTGTTGCCAAGTTCCTCAATCACAACATCTTTCTCTGCCAACTGCGCCATGAGCGACTCTATCTCGCTATTCTTCTCCTCCAGTTGCTTTGTAAGGTTGTTAATGGCTTCCTTCATCTTTGCAGAGTTGATAGAACTTCCTTTCAGTTTGTTCTCCAGTTCTTCAATCTTACGCCTGTTCTCGGCAAGCCTTTCCTGTATGAACTCCATGTTTTCGCGGATGTTCTCTGCCGCACTGTTATTTTCAGCGTTGTCCTTCATCATGTTCACACGACCTTCCGCCTCGTTGATGAGAGCCAAGTCAGCCTGAATTTCGTTGAACGTACCCATAAGGTCGTTGATTTCGTTGTCTTTCTGGTCGATGATGTTCAGCAGAGAGTCAATCTCGTCATAGTTGTTGCTCGATACGCTCTTTGAACCTTCTTGGCAGGCAGCAAACATTGCCGCCATTGTTGCAGCGAAAATAATCTTTTTCATTGTCTTAATTATTTTGTTTATATTTGTTTTTGCTTTTCCCTCTGCCCATAAGCATCAGCATCGGGTCTTGCTCGTCATTGCTTTCCACTGGCGCCTCTGCGTCCGTTTTACCTCCGAGAATTATCACTATCTCACCCAGCGGTTCGGTAGCCTCAAAATGGGAGATGACATCTGCAAGAGTGCCACGCACATGTTCCTCATGCAATTTCGATATTTCCCGTGCCACACTGACCGCCCTACTCTCTCCAAAAACCTCTGCCAACTGCTTCAGCATCTTTACCAAACGACGTGGAGACTCATAGAAGATGATGCTTCGGCTCTCATCACGAAGGCTTTCAAGGCGTGTCATCCGTCCTTTCTTCTGTGGCAAGAAGCCCTCGAAACAGAACCTGTCACATGGCAACCCGCTACTCACAAGCGCTGGCACAAAGGCAGTCGCTCCGGGCAGTGTCTGCACCTCTATTCCAAGCCTAACGCATTCCCTGACCAGCAGAAATCCGGGGTCGCTAATGCCGGGCGTTCCGGCATCGCTTATCAGAGCCACGGTCAATCCACCCTCAATCTTCCTCGCCACATTCTGCACTGTCTCATGCTCGTTAAACTTATGATGCGATAGCAACTCACCCCGTATGTCGTAGTGCTGCAACAGCACAGCCGATGTGCGAGTATCCTCTGCCAATATCAAATCGGCTTCTTTCAGCACTCGCACTGCCCTAAAGGTCATGTCCTCCATATTGCCTACTGGCGTCGGTACGATATACAATGTTCCCACGATGAGATATGTTTTTGTTGCAAAAATAGAAATAAAAATGCTTCTCTGGCTCAAATTTTAAGCAAAAACAACTTTTTTTCACAATTTAAGCACACAAAACAATCCTTTTTGTGTATCTTCGTACTAAAATTGCGAAGAAAATGAAAACAAAGACTATCACATTCGACAGGTTCGTAAGAATTTTGGGGTGCATCGTTTTACTGATTGGGGCATACTTGCTCATCTATCAACTGCGCGGTGTCCTCACTCCTTTTCTTGTGGCATGGCTTGTAGCCTACCTGTTGCACCCGATAGTGTGCTTTTTTCAGTACAAATGCCGACTGAAATCGAGATTGCTGAGCATCATCGTCACGCTTCTCGTCATTATTGGCATCATTGTTGGCGGCCTCACGCTGATTATTCCTCCGATAACGGCGGAAATGACGCATCTGAAAGACATCATTGTAAGTTATGTCACAACCGATGCAAACGTCATTTCCTTTTCAGGCGAAGTGGAACGCTTCATACGGCACAACATCGACATCAACCAGTTAGTACAGGCGCTTACGGTGCAAGATGTATCGCAATTTTTAGAAAACGAAGTGCCTCGCATCCTCTCATTCCTCGGCAGTGGCATCAGTGCCATTGTCGGCATCGTCGGGTCAGTCATTGCCATTATCTATCTGTTTTTCATACTTCTCGACTATGAGGTTATGGTCAACGGATTTTTCAAACTTGTGCCAAAAAGCAAACGCCATTTGTTGCAGGGCGTAATGAAAGACCTTGAGAATGGCATGAACGGCTATTTCCGTGGGCAAACCCTCATCGCCATGTGTGTAGGAGTGCTGTTCTCTATCGGTTTTCTCATTATCGACTTCCCCCTCGCCATTCCTCTTGGCTTGTTCATCGGATTTCTGAACTTAGTGCCTTACCTGCAAGTCGTTGGCTTCATCCCTACCATCATGCTTGCCATGCTGAAAGCCCATGACACAGGTCAGAACTTTTGGAGCATCATCCTTGCCGCCCTCATCGTATTCGGCGTGGTGCAGACCATACAAGACGTTATACTCACCCCACGCATCATGGGCAAGGTCATGGGGCTAAACGCCGCAGTCATCCTCCTCTCACTATCCGTATGGGGCAGCCTCCTCGGGTTCGTCGGTCTTATCATCGCCCTTCCTCTCACCACTTTAATTATCTCATATTATAAACGTTATATCCTCGAAGAAAAGAAAGAAGAAACAGAAAACCCCACATCGCCAAAGTGAAAACGACCTTCATAATCAAAAGAAATCCCCTCGCTTTCAAAAAAACTTCCCCAAATAATTGGTAGTTTCCCAAAAACTACCTACCTTTGCACTCGCTTTCCACAAGGAAAGCCTTTCAACAGGTCGATCCGCTAGCTCAGTCGGTAGAGCACAACACTTTTAATGTTGGGGTCTT
>JAFLUT010000122.1 GCA_022508665.1 Prevotellaceae bacterium
CGCCACGCACACGGGAGGCATACCTGCTCAGCAATGTGCCAAAGGCATTCACGTCCCCTGCCAGAACATCATATATAATATGTGTGTCGTCTTTCTGCATAATTTTCAGCATTGTCTTACTGCGTTGTCCGTGTCTTACCGAGCCCTTTCCTAAGCCCTTCTACCTGTATATACGAAAGGTATCACAAAATATATCACATCTAATACCAACTTTTGTGACAAAGTTATGAAAACAGCATAAAAAACACCCTCGGAAACCTCCCCAAAAAGGTCTCCGAGGGTGCATCTCTTTAACTACTTAAAGAAATTCATCAAATTTTATCTTTGCCTTTCCTCACCATAGGTGATTTTCTTGCATATTGTGCTATCTGTGAAAATAAGGACAGAAAAGACGGGGGCTATCGGCATTTTTTATAACGCATTCCATACTCTATGCAAACTCTAACTCCTCGTTTAGAATGCTAATATTCAGACAATCTTCTATCTTTGCCATTGTTTCAAGTGACAGATTTTCCTGTCCTTTCAGCACTTTTGAAACATATTGCTGGCTACACCCCATCTGCTCCGCCAGTTGCTTTTGTGTTAGGCTCATCTCTTCCATCTTGTCAAGCATTAGCATAGCGATACGCTGAGAGTGTCGCAGCCACGACTTGTTCTGCAACCTATATTCGGCTTTCTCACGCCAGCGAGATGGCGTAGACGACTGATGCCTTTTCAGTCTTTCTGTTACTTCTTTCATTTTTATACTCCTTTCTGTTAAATAATGGGTTATGACAATTCGCTCATGTAGTCAACAAATGCATCCTTATCAACAATTCCTTGGTCAAGCAAAAACGCTCTGACTTTTTCCATCTTTCCCAATTCCTTAAGCGTGTGTTCCCTTTCCTGCATAGTTCGTGTCAGTTTTATCGCTCCACCTGTGATGATATAGATGCCCGACTCCAATTTTATGGCGTATATCCTAAGCCATGACGCATGTTTGGCTGTATTTTTCAGTTTTGCCTTCTCCTTGCCTAACAACATATCTGAAAAGCGACTGTTTTCCAGTGGGAGAAACAGTTTGTCCAAGTCTGCATCAGGGGAAATGTCCATAATGAGGCATTGCAACCGCTCGCTATCTTCAATGGTGTCATAGATGGCATCGTTCACATCCGTAATTTTGAAATACGAGATTAGGTCGTCCAAGTTTGCCTTGAAGAAATCTCTCAGCCACATAACATCGTTCCACTGCTCAAGCAACGTATCAAGTGCATTGTCTGCATATCCGTCATACCTTGCAGCCCACAATCGTTCATCTTGCGTAATACTGTCGAATGTCATAAATACTCTTATATTACAATTTCACAATGCAAATATAGTAATAAAAACACAAGCCCACAACTTTTAGGTTGTTTTTGTGGTCTATTTAAGTGTTGTTTCAGTAGGATTTGAACGTGAACAGAATTTTTCAAGCCATTCGCCATATGCAAATATGCCCTTTGTATGTTCTTTCTCAATTAAAATCCAATATGTTATAAGCATAGGTATAAAATATGACCGCACCCAATCTCACGATTGGATGCGGCTTTTAATGTGCTGCACATAATTAAACTTTTTACTAATAAATTATTACTTCTTCTTAGGTGCTTTATGCAGTTTATAACTCAAATGCAGTAGGATATAGCGGTGGAGAGTGTTGGTGGAAGTCTCTATCCTCCCTTGTGCATCGATGGTTTGGGTCACGTTGCTCAATTGGTTCAGAAGGTCATAGCCGTGTAGCATCATGGTGAGTTGCCCTGCCATGAATGAGCGAGAAAGGGTGGCGTTCCAACACCATTCGCTTGTGTTCAGTTCGTCGTAGGCGTAACCTCGTCGCAGGAAATTCGTCATGCTGCTGTTAAGTCTGAATTTTAGGGGCAGTTGCAGGTCAATAGACAAGGTGGTCTTGTGGTTCGATGCGTTGGTATTCTGAAAATCAACACGCTGACTGCTTATGTGTCGCCAATCGTTGACGGTGTAGAGTGCGATGCGGTTATTGTTGATATTATACTCCAAAGAAGCCTCTCCTGTCATTGTGAATGAGTTTACGATGTTTCGTTCCGCCACCTTTGTACCTGTCATATCTACATTATGTTCATATACAAATGCAGGTCTAACCATTGCTTGAAATCTGCGTTTGTGGTCAAGCGGAAGGATGAGGGCATAGTAACCTTCGTGTCTCCAGTTGCCATTCACATTGCAAGGGCGATAGGTGCGTACTCCTGTTTGGTCATCATACAGATAACTCATTGACAAAGCGTTATGTACATTGCGGTATGTGTAACTTGCCCTTTGATAGATTTGCTTTTCGGATATGTTTTTCACACCTCCCAATTGTACGGAATGAGTGTAAGTGTTGCGTAGATTGCTGTTTCCCAAATGGACGTTCAGTGGGTCGGTTGCATCGCGAATATCCACAAAGTTGCTCAGTTGTGGTGCAGTGGCATTGATACGATAAGCAAAAAATATTTTGTATTTGCGGTCATTACTATTCCATTCAGCATAACTGTTAGAAGGGTGGAACAGCAATGTGTGTCGCACGATGGTCGTGTCCACATCGCCACGCTGATAATGCAAGTGTTGGTTAAGTTGCGTGAAGGGTAGCCAAAGTCCCAGAGAGATTTTCCCATTGCCAAGTTTTGGAGACCACCACAAGTTAGGTGAAATCGTGTGTGCATTATCTGTTTGGTGGCTATTGTAACTGTTTGCCATATCCATAGTCCGCTCATAGTCAGCCACTGACGGAAGCACGCCGAGCGAATCGCGATTGTCGAGACGGTCGAGCAGATAGAGAGATTGCTCACGATGGGTGTCCGTGTGGCGGAAGGTGTAAGTCGTTTCAAGCGACATTCCTTGTTTAATGAGATATTTGTACATCACAGAACCTTCGTAGTTCCAACTCTTGTTTGGGTGGTTCTTGAAATACTGGTCGGCAAATAGTGGGGAACTGCTTTGTATGCTTTGGCGGTTGAAGCGGTCATCATCCTTGTCGTTATATCTTGCAGAGGCAGACAGCGTTATGTAGTCGTCTGATTTCTTAAACTTGATTGTTGATGATGCCGAAAGTCCTGTCCACAACTCATGTCCACGCATGATGCCTTGCTGATTGCTGCGGAGGATTAGAGAGTCGTCTGCGTTGAAAGCCGAGAGCGTGAAGCCAGAGCGGTTGTCGGTTTTGCGATAGCCGATGTCGGGTCGCACGGTCAACTGCACATCTTTCATGTTTACTAATAGCGAATGGCTGGTTTTCAGTTCCATATAGTGGTCTTTTGCCACATTCTTGCTCCGCTCATGGGTGTCCCCTGACGGCAGGAAGTTCACCCGATTGGTGTTAGTTTGCAGGTCGTTGTCGCTGTGGGCAATTTGTGCGTTTCCGTCAGCCTTCCATTTTTGGTTGCGGTCTTCCACATTGTAGTCAATGCCTACTTTACGCATTGTCTGCTGTCCCTTGCTCATCGCGTCCGATTCCCACATGCTGTTGTCGGTCGGATTGTCTCCGTTGTTCAAGTTGTTGATGTTGGCATATATGGCAAAGCGAGAATGGTCAGAGAAACGGACGGCGAAGAGACGTGCCAAATCGCGGTCGTCAGTTCCTCCTGCCGCCTCCATGTTGGCAAGCAAGCCGATGCTGTACTTTTTTTTCAGCCGCACATCCATCACATACTCCTTTTCGTTTTCGTCGTCAATGCCCAAGAATTTTGCCTTTTCAGTCTGTTTGTCATAGACGGCGATTTCTTTAACTGTGTAGGCAGGCAAATTGTTGAGCATCACTTTGTTGTCGCCTCTGAAAAACTCTTTGCCATTGAGCAGAAGGCTTGCCACAAACTTACCGTTGTGCATAATTCGTCCGTCGCTTTTCAGTTCCACGCCGGGCAACTGCTTGACGAGGGCATCGAGCATTGAGCCTTCTGCCAACTGAAAGACGGAGGCATTATAGACGATAGTGTCGCCACGATAGTAGAACTTCACTTTGGATGCCGTCACCGTCACTTCCTTTAATATTCTGCCCAAATCTATCAAGTAGAGAGGTGGAATAGTGCGCACGAACTCTCGGCGATGAAGGTCGTTGATTACATAGTCAAAATATCCTATGTCATAACCGGGATGAGTGACTTTCAAGATGTAACTCTCCTGTTTCTTTGGCACACGAAGATGAAACTGCGAATCGCGTGTGACCTTGTCGCCGTTTACTATCGTTCTTTCTGCTATAGTGGAATCAATCACAGTGCTGTCGCTGCTAAGCAGATAGACATGAGCCCCTACAAGATGAGTGTGCGTGCGGCTGTCGTAGATTTCGCCATTGAGAAGCATCATTTGCTTTGTCTCCTTCGCCTTGTACTGCACAAATATCTCCTTCCCCTTCACTTTGACCTTGACTGGCTGACCGTCGCAGATTTTGTTTACAGCCGACACCACGCTCAGATTTTTGATTGATGCGGAAATGCGGAGTCGCTCCAAGTCGTTATTAATGAAATGGATGGCATATTCGCTCTGTGCATCTCTAATGGCTGAGAGGGCTTCGGATAGCGGCGTGTTCTTGAAAGAGAATGTCATTTCTTGTGCAGAGATTTTGGCAATCGAGACAAGCACGCAAATGACTATGAAAGATAAATGGTGCTTCATTTTCCTTCCTCCTCAGTTAGTGTTGATGTAACGAAAATTGTGTCTCTCTCATCTGTCAATGCAAACCCCTCAAACTCGTTGAGAATGTCGATAAATGCGTCAAGTGGCGTGTCTTCCTTCCACATTGTAGAAAGGCGGACCTCACGCAGTTCGTCATCCACAAAACACACCTGTCTGCCATAATGAGCAGCCACGGCGGAGACGATGCTGTCGAGACGAACATTGTCGAACAGCACTTTTTCTTTTCCGTCGATGGAAGGCGTTTCCACCTGCGACAGACTGTCGTTGCCAATATTTGCTGACGGCATCTGCAAACCGCCCGCCATAAGCACAACGGCGTATGCCATGCCTCCGACTATTGCCGCAATGAGCAATGCTGCCGCCACACGACGGAAAGCAACTGCTCGCCTCCTCCATCCCGTCACACGGCTGTCTTTCAATGGCTTATGTATCTCTTTCTCACGGATGCGGCTCATCACCCGCTCCTCAAAATCGTCGGGAAGCGGAGTGCTGTCAATGCTCTGCTGAATGTTTCGCAGAGCCTCACGCAAAGCATAGTCGCTCAGATTGTTGTCATTTGGTCTCATAGCGTTCAAGTTGTTTGATGGTTTTATGAAGTCTCTTTCGTATTCGCTGCAGCCGTGTGGCAAGGTAGGCGGGCTGGCGGTCAAGAATGAAGCCGATTTCTCGCAAAGGCAGGTCGTCGTTGTAGTAGAGATGCACCAGCATTCTGTCTTGCGGAGGCAATTCGAGGACTGCCCTCCGCAGCAGTTCCACCCTGCCATTGCCGAAATCGTCAAAAGCCTCATCGGCATCTTCCTCTCCCTCCATCTGCAAATCCCAATCCGCCTCGTCTATCGAAAGCACCGACACGGGCGACTTCCTCCGCAAATAATCCACCGCCTCATTATATGCTATCCTGTTCAGCCACGTTGCAAAAACGCTTTTCTTCTCATCGAAGTCCGCCAAATGCTCGTATGCCTTGACAAACACATTCTGAGCCAGTTCCTCCGCATCCTCCACGCTTGCCACCATCCTCCCGACAACGCCACGCACACGGGAGGCATACCTGCTCAGCAATGTGCCAAAGGCA
>JAFLUT010000123.1 GCA_022508665.1 Prevotellaceae bacterium
TGTTCTATCAGGTAGAGCTTGCGGGCATAGTCCGGGTCGTTGATGCTCTTGTTGAATGCCTCCTCGATGTCTGCCAGACGTGCCTTCCGCTCTGCCTCCTCATCCTCTGCAAAGGCGATTTTTGACTGCTCAATGGCAAGGTCTATCATGAACTCCTTCCACATCTCGTTGGTGGGGTCGAGCTGTCGGAGGATATGCACCATCTGCTGGAGTATGCCCATAGGGAAGGCACCCGAACCACAGGCAGGGTCAAGCACCTTGCAGTGATAGATAGCCTGCATAATGGCACGCCGTTGTTCCTCGGTGAGCGAGGTCTCATCTGTAGAATAACTGAGCAGGCTGCGATACTGCGGTTCAAGTTCCTCGCCACAAGTCCGTTTCAGATGGGCAACAAGACTCTCTTCCACCATGTACTGCACTATCTCACGCGGAGTATAGAACGAGCCGGTCTGCTTGCGGGCGGATGTTTTGGTCTCAGGATTATAGGATGCTAATAGGTTCTCAAAAGCCTTGCCGAGCAGTTCGGGGTCAAGGGAAACTTCCTGGTCGAGCGGTGTATTCTCCTCAATGGTGAAGTTATACCGCTTGAGGATGTCGATGATGCCCCGTGCAGCCACCTTTTTCTTCTTTGCATCGCCATACCATTGCGAGAGGTCGATGCTGCGCCCCACCTCGTCGCCGAAGAAGAGCCAGTCGGGAAGGTACAACTGTTCGAGCGACTCCTTCCTTTCCGAGAAACCGTCGTAATACAGCTTCTCGGGTTTCTTGTCAAGGCAGTCGAACAGTCCACCGTTCAGAAACGGCACATGGTTGTTTGCCATCTGCACGAACTTCTCCGCACCGCCCTCCTTGAAGTCGCCCTTATAGCGCATCAGGTTGTTCACGTTGTAGCCGTCGCGCAAGTATCCTTTCTGCCCGTCTCCACGGAAACGGCGGTTGTTGGGCGTGTCCTTGCCTTCCGCCACTATCGGGCAGTTGAGCATGGCGAAGAACAGGTTTTGCAGGATAAGGCGGTAGTATCTGCTCTGTTCGGGATTATAGAGCAGGTTGTTACGGTCGTGCGGATTGAACTCCTCTATAAAGAGTTCCTTTATATACTGCTCATCGAAGAACTCATCCGGTATAAGATGCTTCTGTTTAAGAAACCAGACAAAGATGAGACGGGTAATCAGGCGGATGCAGCTCTCATGGTTGAACTTCTCATCGTCGTCGGTAGTGGCAAGGTCATTGGGGAAGCGAGCCACCTGCACCGCCCACGCATACCAGTCGGACAGCTCGCCGTAGAATTTCTTTGTAAGCAACTCATTGGAGAACACTTCCATCCAATGCTTGTAAAGCCCTTCGTAATTGGGATATGCCTTGTCGCCGATGGATGCTAAGATATCAAGGTGTCCCCGATGGGGATTCTCGCAGTTGATGCCGCGCAGAAGGCTGACCTTTCCAAGTTTCTCGCCGTCACGCCACTGCTGGGTATAGTCGCTGCGCTCGCAGGTGGAAAGCGACAGTTCATGCCCCTGCCTGACGAACAGGATGACAGGCTGTGCAGCCGCGATGCGGTTGAAGCCACGGGTAAGCGTGGCACTCTCGGAACGTGTCAGTGACTCTCCCTTGCGAATATCAACCGCAAAGAGCATCATGCCGGTATATCTGCCCTCCGATGCACGGTTGGTTATATCAGCAGCATCGAGGGTTTCCGCATTCCCTGACAGGGACGATTCATCGACAGTGCCGATAAAGAAGGTGTCCTCCACCTTGGCAAGCACATCCTGCAAGGCTTTCGGCAGTTGTTGGGAATACAGACTCTCGAAAGGCACGGGCATGCGCGTCACTTCGTTAAAGGCTATATGCAAGTGGTCAAGCAGGGCGGCACTTGCATCGAACAACGGTTCACTGACAAACTTTCTGAGAATATCTTTCATACGGCGTATATGTTCTATTGGTTATTATCCTTGCTTACATACTCCCACACTATCAGGTCGAAGTTCTCCTTCCTGAACTTCTCCTCCAACAGCCGGGCGTTCTTCTCCAGATTCGGCAACTGATGCACTGACTTCCTCGACTGGGCTATCTGCAGGATGGCAGCCGTGGCTTGCTGCGGTACTTTGGAGTCCATCCACAGCCGGATGATGTCCGAAAGTCTCTGCAGGCGTTCCTTGTCGTTGCCCTCTATCCACTCCGGCACGAAACGCTCCTTGTTCTTGTTTCTGCGCAGCAGATCCAACACCTCGGCACGGTTCAGTTCCTTATAGGTGGCTGGCAGTTTTGTGTCAGCCGGCTGACATATCAGGTAAATCTCGGAGTATGCCTTCTTGCTTCCCTGTTCCCGATGGGGATAGCCCACCACTGCCACAAGGCTTTCGGGTATCTGCTCAAACAAGTCATTCTCTAATTTGAAGCCGGAGAAGATGCCGTTGGGCATTCGGCGGAACACCTCCTTGTGCTTCTCAAAGTAGTCTATCAAGTCCTGACGATAGACCTCAAAAGAAAAATCCTTCAGGGAGAGCGTGCGCGGAGACTCTATATCGCTGATGCTGTTGTTCTGCAGCTCTTCCAACAAGCGGTCGGCATTCTTGTCCTGCAAGGGGTTGTCGGCTTCCATCTTCAGGTATGCCTCGTTCAGCTGCTGTGTCTCAGAGCCGACAAGGTTCATCGCCACCATGCGGTTCATGATGCGGGTCTCCAAATGCAGGTAGTCCTCAAATGACTTGGCGGGCCAGAAATTGACACAGCGGATGGACTTGTTGGGCGAGCCGATACGGTCGATACGCCCGAAACGCTGAATGAGGCGCACGGGATTCCAGTGAATGTCATAGTTGATCTGCATGTCGGCATCCTGAAGGTTCTGACCTTCCGACAGGCAGTCGGTGGCAATAAGGATGTCGATACCATCGTCTAACAGTCGCTTGAAGCTGGGGCTTCTCTCGTTAATCAGTCGTAGCCATAGGCTATAGGGCACATTCCAGCGACGCTTGTCATCGTCATAGTATTCACTGCGGTTAAGGCTTGCTTCCTCAAAGAGGTCGCTCCAGTCCTTTTCCTTGTATAGCTTGCTGTATGGTGCGAAGCTCTGCAGCACCTCGTTGAAGTTGGCGGTGTTGTGGCTTCCCGTGGAGTGTATCTCCTGACCTGAAACCGATACCATGCGGGAAAAGCCGCGCCTACGCAGTTCGTCGAAGATAAACTTGGCAGTGTCGGCGTATGCCGTGAAGATGACCACTTTCCTGTTGGGCGACTTTTTCTTTTCTTCAAGGATGGAGACAAGCCTTTCTAATTTCAGGTCTTCTTCAAGACCGTTCTTGTAGTCTTCGGCAAAGGCATCAAGACTCTCGCAGATGGCTCGCAGCTTGTTGACATCCATCCGCAAACCGCGCTCAAAACCGCCAAGGTTTTTCATGTCGGCAAGGTTGATTGTTCCCTTGCGGAGCGTGAACAGGTCGTCCGTGTCATTGTTCTCATCGTCATCGGGTATCTCTACTTCCACCCTCCCGCTTGCCTTCCTTTCCTTAAAGGCTACAACCTTGGCAAGCGTCTGCTCATGGACTTCAAGCACTTTCTGGACGGTCGTATGGCATGAGTGCCAGCTGCTCTCCAGTCGTTTCATGAACAAGATGCCCATCATCTTGACGAGGAAGCGTTCACGGTTTACATTGTCGTTCCACTCATTGGATGCTTCCTTTTCGGCTTCCTTCCGTGTGGCAGGCAGGAAGAGGCTCGGCTGATATGCCGTAAGGCTCAGGGCATCGAAGGCTGCATAGATTTCATCCGTTGAGCGGTATTTGCCGAAATGGTCAACTCCTTGATACACATTGTCCGGCTTTTCCTTGTTGGGAAATCCGAGGTCTTCTCCCAATGTGTTCTCTATGAGTTTCCTTGTACGGGCAACGATCAACTTGTCGGTAAGGTTGAAGAACTTGGGAGGGAGCAGGGATATGAACGAGCCGATGGTGCGGTCGGGATCATTGCACCATTGGGTGTATTTGCGCTGACTGTCAGCAAAGAGGTTCTTCAGGGATTCGATATTGAAGTCTTCCGTGTCGAAGGCGGTATCGTTGCCGTGACCGATGAGGTTGAACTGTCCCTTGACATCGTTCAGTCCCGTGTTGATAGGCGTGGCAGAGAGCATCAGCACCTTCACGTCGCGCCCACTATCTGGAGTGCGGTTCTGAATGAGCTTGCTTAGCAGTTCTTGATAGCGTCCAGACTTCTCGTTGCGGAGGTTGTGGCTCTCGTCGATGACTACCAGCACCTTCTTCCTTGACTGCAGCCAGCTGAGCGGTGCGTCGTCGTAGGCATTCTGCAGGCGGTCGTTCTGCAGGTCGGTGTGAAAACGGACGATATAGTCGAACTCGTCCTTGTCGAAACGGGAACCGTGACGCTTCAGGTACTGAGTCCAGTTCTGCTCCAGCTTCTTCGGGCAGAGCAAGACGGTGACATAGTTCTGCGTCTGGAAATATTTTATGACAGCCAAGGCGGAGAATGTCTTACCAAGACCTACGGCATCGGCAAGGATGGCGCCGTTGTATTTGCGGAGCATCTTAATCAGGGATATGACACCCTGCTGCTGGTACTTGAACAGTGTCTTCCATATCTCGCTGGTCTGCAGAAGGGACATGTCCTGCCGGTGCTCGATGGAGCCGTCAAGCTCAATGTCCGAATTAAACAGTTCAAAGAGAATCTTGTAATAGATCTCCTCTGGCGTATAGCGACGGAAATAGTCATCAATCTTCTTGATAAAATAGTCCTTGACACTTATCTTCTCAGACTTTGGATTGCCAGGGTCAGACGGTATCTTATCCGCTGCCATCTTCCATATATCCTCGAACCATGAGCAGACTTCCTGATAGTCCTTGTCGCTCAGCTTCACGGGGTCGCCCATCGTCAGTTCTATGTTGGAGGTCGCCTTTAGTCCAAGGCCGGCATCCGTGAGGTTGCTGCTGCCCGTCAGGTAGAAGCTGTCGTTCCTCGGATTGTCGTTACGGAACATATAGGCTTTGGCATGGCAGAAGGCATTGAAGATGGCTTTCACCTGTACGGTGTTACGTTGGAGGAATGCCTTGGCATCGCGTGCATAAGCATCGAGGTTGAGCGTGGTGTCTATGCCCATGTCACCGTTCAGCAGGTCGATGATGTGGTTCTTATCCTCTTCCTGCATAACCATTTCAGAAGATACTATACGAAATTCATCTTTTTCGGGCAGCTCATGGTAGAGCTTGCTTAATGCACGGATAGTAAAGTAACCGGTGACAATATCAATGTTACCCGTCTGATTGGACTGGCTTCCGGCGAATTCCTTTATAAAGTCCCATACCGTCACGATGCTGAAGCCAGAGTCGGGGTATCGGTTTGTCTTGTTGTCAATGAGCATCTGTAAACAAAACTTCTTGGCAGTGCCCCGACAGGCGCCAAAGCCCTTTTTACACTGCGGAAAGTTTCATTTACTTGTGGTCTTTGCCGGGAAAACCATTCGTCTCTTTCCAAGAGACGGAGA
>JAFLUT010000124.1 GCA_022508665.1 Prevotellaceae bacterium
TTTTTATTCAGATTTTAACATATAAACAATGAATCATGGATGAAAAAGTGCTGTTAGAATGGAAAGATGCCAATGCCGAAGTGTATTCCAAGTTCAAGCAAGATTTGGAAGAAAAACTGCAATCCCCTTTTCATCAGACAATCTTAGATATGGGCGATGGCAATGCCGAATCATTATACACAGCCATCGCAAACCTTGCTGCTGTCACATCCGATGAGGGTTTCGACATTGACAAACTGTATTCAATGGCGGTCGAGACCAATGACACATCTGCATACTGTCTGTGCTGTTACCTTCTTTTTGAGAATGGTACCGACCAGCTTGTAAAGGCTCTTTCTGAAAAGGCAGAAAAGCCTGACACCAAAGAAATTCTTGATGCTGTTGAAGAATATAAACATTTCAGCAAGAAGAACCGAAAGCAGGAAACAACAGAGATAACAACTAACGAGCTGAATTTGCTGACCCTTCGCCGTTGGCACTATGACCACATAGAAGAATATGCAGAATTCACTGCCACGTTTCAGAAAGCCTATGATGGCGATATGACTTTCATCCAGAATAACTTTTTCTTTCTTATGGAAATGCTTTCCTTCAATGGAGTGAAAGGTATGATGAAAATTGTGGCAGGCTTATTCCCTGGCAACAAGCATTACGGGAAAAGTTTGACAGAAGCCGATGACAACCCTCTGAAGGGGCGTTTGTCTGAGATGCTGAACTCGTCGCTTAACAACGAAGCCATTCGTGAACGGCTGCTTCACAAGAATCCCTATCTGTTCAGCCTATATTATTGGATAATATTCGATGACGGCTTCCTTCATGCTGCTGACCTCATATCCAAGACTTTTTTGAAAGCAGAAAGTTCCTATTGGGAAAAACTAATAGGGCAAAAAGCTGTTGAAGCTCTCATTGGAGCGAGCATCAACAAAGCCCAATACTCAAAAGGTCAATGGAAGGAGATTGCAAAACAGCTAAAGAAAGGCGAGGCGAAACGGGTTATAGACGCAGCATTGCTTGAAGCAAAAGGTCGTAGGGGCAGGAAGGGTACTGTTGTTCTCCTTGAAGAAATGTTATCACCAGAATATGTGTCAATTCTGACTGAGGAGATTGAAAAAGTGCTTTCTGAATGGAGACAAGCAGATGAAACCGATGTCATACTGGCGTATGTTTTCGCAGCATTGGTGATGGGTGGATTCGTAAATGACGAATATAATTACCGCACCTTCCACGCTGCCATACAGGAGAAGTTCCCGAAATTCAATACCAATAAAGGTTTTGACTGGGCGGAAATAGTTTATAATGCCATCATATCTAAAGGCTCTAATGGCAGTACAAATATTACAGGAGTCCAGACGGAACGAGCGAAAAGCTATGCAGCAGAGATAAAGCTTCGGTTACTTTCGGTCATTAATCCCAATACCAATTAAGTTGTCAGTCAAGGATGCTCATTCAGGGCATCCTTTTTTGTTGTATTTGGGCTTAATTGTTAAAAAATGCCCCTTATTTGTTAAAATGACCTCGGCAGAATTCGATTCAATTTTTGCCGAGGTCACACCCTATGGCATTGCAGTAACTTTACGGCGTGAAATCAAAAAATCTAATGATATGCAAGGAAGTTTTGTAATGCTTCAGATGGACGACCTCAGGCGGGTTGTTACTGAGATAGTTGAAGAGGTCTGTGCGAGACGTGGACTGAATGAAAAGCCTTCCTGTGATGAAGGTGAGTGGTTAACACGTGAAGAGGTGTGCGAAATGCTGCCATCACTTACACGACTCTATGGAGAAAAGAGAACGAGGGTGTCATCAGGAAACACAAGATGGGCCGACGTAACCTATATGCCAAGAAAGATGTGGATGCCCTGTTTGCATCTGCTGTAGAAATGGTGGACAAGAGTACAAACCAATGAGGAGGCAAATTATGGATGAACTAATCACACCTTTTCATGGAAACGGACAACCAGACTTTCTTTCCCTGATTAACGCCGAGGAGAATATGCTGGAATCCGCTAAAAAGATTTCCTCTGCTCGCCCAGATGAACAGCAGTGTTCGCATCCGCTTCCACAGCTGCTGCCACCATCTTCCGATACTCCAAAAGAGGTGCAGCACCTGCAGCCAGAGACGTTCTCCGAGCCGACTCTGCCTATCGACGGTTTGTCGGCTTCGGTACAGGATTATATCCGAGCGGTGTCGGAATCCTATGGTTGCCCACAGGATTTTGTTGTGGCCATCTGCTTTATTACGGCAGGTGTCGCCGCAGGTAAGAAAGTGCTTCTCGTTACCAATCCGTACACTAACTACCCATGTGACTTTATCAGCATGGTTGGCAAACCGAGCCGTAACAAGACAGGGCCTCTCAAAGAAGTGACTCGCCCTCTCCGAGAACAGGACAAAGCAAATTTCGCAAAATTTGCTGAAGAAAAGGCGGCTTATGATCAGAGTAAGCGTGAGGATAGGAGCTATACTGGTGAGCAGCCTGTTTTTCATAAGAGGGTGGCTGGTGACAGTTCCCCTGAGTCCCGTAATGCTTTGCTTGCGCAAGGTGACATGATGATTGTTGTTGCCGATGAACTCAAGGCTTTTATTGACTCATTCGGTCGCTACACCAAAGGTGGAAACGGGGCAGGAAGTGAGGTCTCACAGTTACTCTCCACATGGTCGAATGTCAGCTTCACTATCAACAGGAAATCAGAGGACACAAAATTGGTTGATGACCCAGCAATGAGCATCATAGGCGGTATTCAGCCAGCCCTCCTTGGTAAGACGTTTGGCACCGACATATTGATGGATTCAGGCTTTACCCAGCGTTTCCTGTTTGTCTTTCCCGATAAGGTAAAGTTCGTGAAGCGTCGTGACCGTAAAAGCATGACACAAGAAATCCGTGATAGCTGGAGTGACATTATCGGCAGGTTGTTCAACATGGACTCATTGGCTCTTCGATTGTCCCACGAGGCGGAACGGCTCTATGCTGATTATGCCGATGCCAATGACATGAAAGCTGATGCGGAAGAGGACAGCTATATCGGTGGAGTGATACAGAAGATGAATATCCATGTGCTGCGTCTGGCTATCATGGCTCATCTTTTGTCAAGCCATTGGAGCGAACCTGTCATAACAGGTGAGGCCATGAGCTATGCCATCCGCATTGCTGAATACTTTACACGAGTTCATGTTGAACGTATCTACCCGTTGCTGAAAGATTCTGCGGGAGTGCAACGGATGATGACCAACGGCGATCTGCTCCGGGCTATCAATAGACAATTCAAAATCAAATCGCAGAACTCTCTTGCCGAGGTGCTTGGCGTTTCCCAGCAGTACATCAATAAAACACTAAAAGAGCAATGATGGTTGTAGTTGTAGATGTGCTGAACCCTTTGTGGATAAAGCATGTAAGCCCACAACATTCATACAACTATGATTGTTTACCCAGCCTTGCAGGGCTGTCATCCACTTGGTTGTACCCCTATTGTAATGACAAGGCCTGTCATAATGGGACTTTCAGCCAACCTACAACTACAACAAGGATAATTAAAATATGAGAATAATGAAAGATTTGTTTGAAACTAAGATTAGCTATTACAAAAATGTCACAGACAATGTCGGCACGGAAATACCCCTGCGCGAGTTTCTTTTCTGTGACAAGTATAAAAAGCAGATAGAGGCACTCCGTGCCACTACTGATGCCGCCGCACGAAAGAGTCTGAAAAGGCAATTACCATTGGCTACAATTTCAGGCGCATTCGCTCCTGTGCGTCGGACGGAAAATCTTGTGGCGCATTCACATTTGCTCTGTATTGACATCGACAAGCAGGATAATATGGATGTAAAGTGGTTCAATGACCTGGAGAAGGAATGGCACAACATTCCTCAGATACTTTATGCAGCCCACAGCGTGGGTGGGGAAGGTTGGTTTGCCATATTCCGTGTAGCCTATCCGGAAAGGCATCGTGCCCAGTTCGAGGCTTTACGTCGTGACTTTGCCCATGAGGGACTGACCATAGACCGCTCGTGCAGCGATGTGAGTCGGATGCGCATCATATCCTACGACCCAGAGCCGTATGTAAATGAGAAAGCCACTTTATATAATAAGGTATGGGTGGAACCCAAGCAGATTTTCCGTACCTGTTATGATGGTGATGCTGAAATGGAGCATATAGAAAAATGTTGTTGTGAAATTACAGAGCGTGGCATTGATATTACTGCGACATACGATGACTGGTTCCATGTTGGTGCAGCCTTAGCATCGCTCGGTGAGCGTGGCCGTAGCATATTCCATATTGTCAGCGCACAAAGCGAGAAATATAAAGCTGCGGAAACGGACAGAAAGTTCACCAACTGCCTGCGTTATGTAAATAACATTTCCACTGGAACATTCTTTCATATTTGCTCAAAATATGGAATAAACTGGAAGGAGGATAAGTCATGGAAGTGGAGATTGTAAGTCCCAACAATACATTCATCAAATATCTTTGTTCATTCATTTGGTTTAATCAAGAGAGACTGATGGCTATGATGAAGCGGTATTTTATTGGTGCAACCAAGCAAGGAGAGCCGATATTCTGGCATATCAATGCGGAGCACAAAATTACAAATGGTCACATTGTAACGATGGATGGCGATACAGGGAAGGTGTATGATGAAAGCTGGTATTATCAAGATGGGCGACTGATGTGTCTGTTTGGCGAGCATCTGTTGAAAGACTTTCCAGACAAGACAGTGGCATTAGTGAAAGACGAGATGACAGCTGCCATTATGAGTTGCTTTCCTACGCCATATATCTGGCTTGCGACAGGTAAGGTAATGATTACCTCAACAGACTTACTTCCTCTCGAAGGTAAAGATGTGGTTGTTTTCCCAGAGAAAGGGGAATATGGCAGATGGCAAGAAAGCGTAAAGGCTGTTACTAATTTGCAGTTTCATGTTTCGGACGTGATGGAGAGAGTAGAAGGCGATTTTTACAATATTGCCCAAGTAGTCCTCTGCCAACAGCCATTGTGCTCGACTGAAGAAGAAGTCGCTTTAATGAGATTGGAAGATGCCAATCCCAATGTCACAAAACTTATTGAAGCTCTTGACTTGGAGGTGTTGAGCGTATCAAATGAGAGCATAACATCGAAAAGTGCTATCCAAAAATCGGAAACAGCATCAGGCTTATCAGTGCAGCCCAAGGCAGATGATGCTTCTCAGAAAATCAAGTTAGCGCAAGAAAAGCGATGGCATGGCAGGAACGTAGAATGCCACAAATGCAGTCTCTCGCATGAGGGGATAAGTGGCACTTACTGCGGAATGCTTAAACGATATGTCGAGTATGGAAAAGGCGACTGTGGCAGATGAATAGAGTCATGTGACATTCCAACGTGAAGGCTTCGCCAAGGGGGATTTACAAAAATCCCATAACATAATATGGACTTTTAGATTCGCCACGCTCCCTTAAAAAGTCCC
>JAFLUT010000125.1 GCA_022508665.1 Prevotellaceae bacterium
ATGAAGACTTATAAAACATAGGGCTATCAACTTCTTAATATCATCCTTGATTTCTGGTGACATCTGAGACGCAATACGTTTTACTATGTGATAAGGCATCGCCGAATGGTCTGATTGGGATTCAGGGTCAATGATCTCCTGTACATGGTCCACGACCGGACATCTATGTCACCAACGTGGGGCATCACCTGCCACAGGATGTTTTCATCGACCTTAAAGAAGCGAAACGCTTATACGACATTGCAGGGGTGGAAATGGAATCTGAGCGAGTCTTTTTCAAGCCTGGTGTTGACAGCCCGATGGATGTTGCCGCCAGAGCCTACGAAGCTCAAGTCAATGCAGAGATACGTCACATGGAGAGGCATCATGGCTTATAGGTAGCAGGACGTTCTCTCTCGTTTATTAACCCACCACTATTTCCAACAAGTCGATAGAATGAAGTATCTACTTTCTCTCATGATGCTCGCACTCTCTATAATGAGTATGCTAGCTGCCGAATCAAGCCACGCACTTGACAGTCTGCACAATGAGAAAACTGTATGTAAGCAACGCTCTCTCAGTCCCTCTGGAGTGTACCTATCTAAAGAACGTATGCGAAGGAGGCCATTGGGATCGTAATTGGTTTATTGAGATGAAGGGCGGTGCATCTGCTTTTCTTGGCTCTCCCTTTGGACAGGGCAATATCTTTGACCATACCATGCCTGTATTGCAGGTAGGTGTGGGCAAGTGGCTTACCCCGGGAACCGACGGACGCATCGTGTATCAGGGTCTTCAGTTCAAGAATGCCAATCTTGACAAGATGCACTATCAGTTCTTCCATGCAGATTTCCTTTGGAATATCACAGGCACCATAAGCAAAGATTCCAAGGGTGTTTCGCAATTGGGTATCATTCCATTTGTAGGTGTAGGTTTGATAAGAAATGCCGATTGGGAGCGAATATGCGAATGCAATGGCTCTGTCCGCAGCAGCCATCCTTTCGCTTTCAGTTATGGCATTCAGTTTCAATACCCTATCCTCCAGCGTCTGAATCTTGTTGCGGAAGTCAGTGGAATGAGCACGTTAATATGGCTTAAAGGGTATGACACGCCGAGGTAGCGTCTAATCAGTTCCTGTCTTCTCGCCTCCACATCACCTATCCCGTCTGTTTCCCCTTTTGTGGGAACAGACTCATGCACGTCATCTGCAACCCATGTTGCAGGTGGCGTGCTATCTTTTAGTGTCTCCGTGATGTTGGTGTCAGACGCAGATTCGTCAGTAACAAGCTTTACCTTATAGACAGAAGGCGTATTGCTGATGGTATTGAACTGAGCGGTAGCCGTGGCAGATGCGCCAAGGCTGAGAATCGTAAATAAAAGGGCTTTCATGCGGCAAAGATATGGATTATTTCCCACATGATTACAATGCTCGACCAAAGTATAATAAAGTTTAATGATTATCCTCAAAAGTACCCCCAAAAGGGTAAAAAATAATAAGTGCCGTTGAAATAAATCTTCGGCACTTTTTTATAGGCAATAACGGAGTGAGATTAGAATCATTTGATGACAACTTAGAATTATCTTGGAGGATATTCATCTACCATTAATTGCCCAAAGATATCCTTGAACACAACATTACCCAATTTTAATATTGTGTCACCATTATGACCATAACCAGTTCCTAATTTTTGCCATATGAAAGGTGTTTCATTAGAGATCTCTTCCCACATATATTTTAAATAATCTTCTAATGACATTCCACTTTCTTCAGCATTTATTTCGTAATCTCTAGTATATGAATGCCCCATATCATAAGATTTAACCATACCAGGTTGACCCGTTCTACCATCCATATCAGGTTCTGAATAAAAATCATCTTCTGCACTTTCTCTCAGCACTTTATTTACAGACTCTCTGACAATTCTGTTGAGTTGTGACTCTGTTATTCTTATTCTTTGTCTCATATAACCTATTTTATTTGCTCTAATAAATACATCTAAACGCTTGTGCTATCTGTTAAAAAAGAGAAGTTTTTCAATATCTGACTCACGGATTCTGCAATAATATTGAGAAATTCGCTTTCCGTCAGTCTCACGACTTTCTTCTTATTATTAATATTTCTAAATTTATTTGTTGTATTATTATTTTCTATAAATATTTTCTTTTTGAGTTTAGACTCATCAATGGAAGCCGATTGATATAGACGATATATTTTGACCTTATTGGTAGATATTCTGAAAAAAGACATACGCCATTGAGTCCCCGATTCATCCTCATAATTACCTTGCTTCAAATTAGGGAAAATCGGATTTCCATTAACATCAAAGAATTGCCCTAACTTTTTGGAATTACATATTGGACAAGCATCAACATTTCTGCTTAATGCTTGTAGAAAACTACGTAATCTCTTAACTTTTATCTTACGCCTTTGAATAGAAATAGGATAACCGACTAATGCTCTTTCATATTCGTAGAGTGCATTTCTTACTTGTATATCATAAACTGCCGCCATTTTTTACTTTCCCTTCTTCAATTTGGTCAATTAAATTGAAGATTGGAGTAAAACATTCTTTTTCTGATATAGTATCTTGCATTAGATATTCCATTTTTTGATTTTGGGTCCAATTAACCATACAAGAAACTTGTTCCGCTTCAGTAAGTAGATTAAACTTATTGAAGTTTATTGAACCATCTTCATTTAATATCATCTTATTCATATCTTATATGTATTACGTTAAATTAAAAAATCAAATTATTAAGCAGCATTTTTTGCATATACTCTATGCATAAAGGAATTCTGATATTCGACACTTGCAACCATTAGCCTATCAAACTTATCACAATACCTCCTGTTGAACCTATAACAAAACTCATTGAGATAGTTCTGCATAAGTTCATTACTGACACTATGGAATACGTCAAGAATTTCTCTTTTTGCATTGCTTATCACGATATGAACCCAAGGCAACACCTTACCAACCTCTCTCGGTTGAATCACCTGACTACGGTGTTCATCAACCATTTCTCCAAAATGCGTATAGGAGGTAGAGCCATCGGTTATCAATGTGGATTGTGGTTCAATGCTATCCATTACAACATCATCGATAGTCTCAGCTCTCAGGTTTTCGATGACCTGCATCTTGATATGACCCACTTGTCTTTGTACGTCTCTCCTTGTAGGATATTCAACATTCATTGACTCTGCCATCACAAGAACCTTACTCTTTGCCTCAGAGCCTCTTCCTCTATGCTTTGGTGCATCTGCATCATAATCAACGGTAAAGAACCCCTCATCAAGTTCTATCTCACCTTCAAGGGTGTATCTGGAATCTCTCTTACCCATTGCCTCACGCAGTTTGTGAAGCATCTCCCACACAGGTTGATATCTCTTATGCCCTAACTGTCTTTGTAGTTCGCAGGCAGATATGGTTTTCTTGGTTGAAGTGAGCAAGTGAATGCTTATGAACCAATACATCAATGGCAACTTTGTCCCGTGCATCACTGTCCCGCAGGTCAATGAAGTCCGATGTCCACAGCATTTGCATTCCCATCCGTTACGTAATCCTTTCCAATAATGGTGTTCACATCCGCATTTGTTGCAGACTATGCCTTGTCTTTCTCTCAAAGATTTAAGATGAGTCTTGCAAGCGTCCTCATTTGGGAAGTGTCTTGTGAATTCAATCAGGTTCATATCTTTATATCCTTTTTATTTAGCGCAAAGATACAAAAAAGAAATGAAATATCCAAATAAACACACTGATATATAGATGATTAAGTGCATCTTTACAAGATTTTATTTAATACTTGGGGTACTATTGGGGATAATCATTTAAGATAATTCAGGAGTCTCCTTTACGTATTCTTTGGCCTTATCTTCTGTGGTATATACAAAAAGAAGGTTTGGAATTAGAGACTCCAGAACCTTCTTTTGTTTACCATTAATTACTTTACGAGTATAACGCTTGGCTATATAGACAAACATACCATCTTCTACAATATAATCAGACGCTTTGTCTTCTCGCCCATAAGATGCACGGAAAACATACCAATTTTTTCCAGATGTAGGCACATACCTTACCGACACCCCTGTCTTTGAACTTTTAGCTTCGGGGATAGTATCAGGGATAAGCCCAACACCTGGAGGTTCTGCCTCGCCTCGTCGAGTTTCCACATTAGACAATGTGCTCATATCGGACCTATTTTGTGTTATCGGTTCGATGCTGGACACAAAAAGACGTGGAACCACAGTTGCCCATTCCACGTATCGAAGCTCTTGCATTGCCTATTGAAATCGAACAGACAACGTTAGAGCCCACGCCGATATGAGTATAGTACCCCCAATACCAGTTAAGAACTTTTGTTCGGTCTGGTAAAGGGGATGCGTATAAACACATCCCGCAGACGTCTACCGTTGCAATGCTCAAGATCTCAATCGATTTGTTTGCAAGATTTCGATACGTCTCGAACAAAGCGTTGTAAACGCCTTTTCATGTCCTTCCCCGCTTTCCCACCCAAAGCCCGCCTTGGTGAATGGCACAAGTGACATACTCCTTGGCTCGGCGCGAGCTATTATGCCTTCAAAAACCACCTTTAGGGAAGATTTTATCTTGCATAAGATACGGAAAATTAGGACAAAAGTACAAAAAAAGTATGAATAACTATCAACAATTGTGAAAAACCATGAACAAGAACTCTATTTTTATGTTTTTTTTCAAAATCTGACAAAAAAAATTATTTTTCACATCTTTTGTAATTAGCAATCACAGAGTTTTGCTAATCTTACTTATAGCTGATATTAAAAGTAAAAAAATAATATTTAAAAACATCGTTCCCAAAAGACGACGGCAAAAGACAGGAATATATCAAAGATGATACTTCTTATGCTTTCTGACAAAATTGATGTCATTGGGGGTGTTATGTAATAAATCTTTGGCTATAAGTACGAAGTAATTCATGTAATCATGCATAATAGCAGACATCATAGCACAAAAGTAATACTGTATGTTTATACACAAAAGACATAGGTAAAGAACTTTCAAAAAGATGACAACTTTAATGTTCGAATAGCAAGAGGTATTCCATCCAGCGACGACGAAGGATATAGGGATGCCTTTTACCTTTGTAATGACAGAAATCCAGTAAATCATAAAGAATGTTGCCTGCATCGAGTTTCGTAAGCACTAAGCTTTGGGGCTTATTGCTGTTGCCAAGCAAGGACGCACAACCACAGTTGTAGCTTACACATCCCAATAGCAGACTATCAGCACCATATTTCCGGAATAAGGCGCAGTTTTTGCGCAAGTCGCTACGCAAGAGAGAATCTGCTTGACGTTCTGTTATCGGGTAGGTCAGATTCTCGCCTGGTTGTATTCGATGACCATAGCCTATATATGGGTAGTCCTTTCGAGTATGCCATTGTTCGTAATACTTGATAAGCGTAACAGCACGTTCAA
>JAFLUT010000126.1 GCA_022508665.1 Prevotellaceae bacterium
GCTGACTATTGTAATCGTGAACGGCTGGGCATTTCAGCGGTGCGCCGTTGTCGTTATGGACAGTAAAAGGGCAGTTTGGGTAGCGCTAAACTGTTTGATGTGATAGGGGATTGCCATTGTCTTTGCAAAATCAGCATTATACACATCATTTTCAATATGAACGTGTCTTAATGATGATTGTATGCCTTTTGTAATTGATTTTCCTTATTAAACATTTTTAATTGAGAATTTATTTGTAAATTTGCAATTGTGTAAATGAAGAAGATGATATCTCATATTGCCCTCTTTTGCCTATGCATTGTTGCCCTTTTGCCGCTTAGGGTGCTGTATGTGGTAAGTGACGCCACATATTTTTTGTTGTATTATATAATAAGGTATAGGCGCAAGGTGGTCAGAACCAATCTAATAAACTCTTTCCCCGAGAAGACGGAAGCGGAGATTAGAAGCATAGAGCGTAAGTTCTATCTGCACTTGTGTGACTGCATTTATGAGACTATCAAACTGTTGCATATCAGCGATAAAGAAATGCGGAAAAGAGCGGTGATAGTAAATGCAGAACTGGTGGAGAAGATTGCCGCTACTGGCAAGCCAATCATCCTGTTTATCGCTCATTATGGGAATTGGGAATGGGTGCAGGAGATAACATTGCGATATAAGTATCCTAAAACCAATGTGGCAGTGTACAAGAAAATCCACAACCCCATTTCTGCCAAGGTGGTAGAAAAGATGCGTTTACGCTATGCGTCATCGTGCATTATTATTCCTCAAGCAGAAACATTGCGTACTATACTGAAACTGAAACAGCAGGGCGAACCATTTGTTGCAGGGCTTATTGCTGACCAACGCCCCCCCCGTTTTCACCAAAAACTATGGATAACCTTTCTGAACCAACATACCCCCCTGTTGACTGGTGGCGAAGATATTGGCAAACGCATTGGCGCCCATTTCCTCTATCTTGATGTGGACAAAACAAGGAGAGGGCATTACACAATGGAGTTCAAAGATATTTCTACGGATGAATCCATAGAGGAGTATCCATACACCATAGGATATTTCAGAATGCTTGAGCAAAGTATCCGTCGCCGTCCAGAGTTGTGGCTGTGGTCGCACAAGAGGTGGAAATATGCTGTGACTAATCCGCAGTAAAGTTATTAGAAGGTGTATTAAAGAAACGCTTAACAAAAAAGCTTATGTCAGTTGTATCTTATACAATAAATCCAGATTACACGTATTTGCGCGACTTTTTAGAAAGTGTTCCTCTGTTCTTCGCCTCTTCCGAGGGCGAGGTGTTGCAGGACGGAAGAAACCTCATCAAAGTATTCACCGCTCCTGACGGAACACGGCTAAACATAAAGCGCTATCATCAGCCCAAAGGCATCAACAAATTTGTCTACTCATGGGGCATTCGTAAGCCTAAGGGCAAACGTGCATACCTGTATTCAGACATTTTGCTCAGCCACGGCATCGACACGCCACGTTCCGTAGCATATATAGAAGAAAGACATTGCGGTATGATTGGCTATAGTTACTATGTCAGCCTGCAATGTCACTACACACACAAATGCTATGAACTGGGCGATGCTGCGCCGTCAATGTACATTCCGTTTGCAAAGGCACTGGCAGCATTCACTGCTAAGATACATGAGGCAGGACTGCTTCATCGAGACTATTCGCCGGGAAACATTTTGTGGGAGCAAACACAGCAGGGTTATCAGTTTGCATTGGTGGACACCAATCAGATGCACTTTGGGCATATAAGCCAGAGAATGGGATGCAGAAACTTTGCCAGACTTTGGGGGCAAAAAGATTTTTTCAGTTTACTGGCACGAGAGTATGCGGCCATTAGAGGTTTCAATCCTGATGAATGTGAGAAACAGGTGCTGGCGGCACGCAGAAAGTTCTGGAAACGTTATATGAGAAAGAAAAAAGATAAAATTAAGTTCAACTTGGAATTGTAGCATCTTATGGAGCGTTTTTCTATTCTTATTCCGACATGGAACAATCTTGATTTCCTCAAACTGTGCATACGAAGCATAGAGCAGAATTCTGCTTGCGAGCATGAAATCCTCGTGCATGTGAACGATGGTTCCGACGGAACGTTGGAGTGGGTAAAGCAGCACGGCTATAAACACACCCATTCGGCAGAGAACATTGGGGTGTGTTGGGCGTTGAATGGTTTGCGTCCATTGGTCACAACAGACTATATCGTTTTCATAAACGACGACATGTATGTCTGTCCTAAATGGGACACCGTTCTCTATGATGAAATAGTGCGCATAGGTCACAATCGCTTTTTCCTGTCTTCTACCATGATACAGCCTAAGGCGCATCCAACATGGAAGAACAGCGTCCTCGTGGCAGACTATGGTTACACGCCAGATACATTTGATGAGGCAGGACTATTAAACAATATGCAGCAGTTTGCAGGTCCAGATTGGCAGGGAAGCACTTCACCACCCAATATTGTACATCGTGATTTATGGGATTTAGTCGGAGGATATAGCATAGAATACACTCCGGGTATGGCATCTGACCAAGATTTCTCTGCAAAATTGTTGCTGGCAGGCGTGCGTGAGTTCAGAGGTATGCGAGAAAGCCTTGCTTATCATTTTATGAGCAAATCCGTAAATCGTATTATAAAGAACAAAGGCTCTATACAATTTCTCCGCAAATACGGCATAACAATAAGGGCGTTCCACAATAATATTATGTGTGTAGGTCTTCCTGTAACAGAGAAAAGACCGTCCACTTTTTGGCTTAAAGTCGAAATTTGTCGTAGTTATATCAAAAAGGTCATAACTATCTGCAAAAATTTAAGAACAAAGAACTTATGGGACAATCTGAACTGACTGTCTGCGTTCCCAAGACCATGCATTTACTCGTTTTTATATATAATATGGGATGAAAAATAATTGTATCTATAAATTCGTTGACTACCTTATTCAGAACCTTAAATATCGCAATAAATGCCGGTTCAAATATGGAGCGCATGCATCGTATGGTAGTACGTTTGAGGGTATGAACCTAATAGGAACTGATACAAAGTTTCGTGGACGGCTTGGGTTGGGAACATACATAGGACGCAATTGTAAAATAGTTGCAGATATTGGCAGATTTACCAGTATAGCGCCTAATGTGTGTTGTAACCCCGGGATGCATCCATACGAAGCCCCATTTGTTTCTTCCTCTCCATGTTTTTTTTCTTCTAAGCAGCATAATGGTGGTAATACATTTGCCACCTATGATACGTTTGAGGCATTCCGAATGTATGACCCTCAGCAACGCCTACATATTAAAATTGGTAACGATTGTTGGATTGGTGAAGGCGTATTTTGTGTGGGAGGGGTAAACATAGGAGATGGAGCAGTCGTGTTGGCACATGCTGTTGTTACAAAAGACATTCCACCTTATGCAATCGTAGGAGGTGTTCCTGCAAGAGTGATAAGATATAGGTACGATGTGCCGACAATCCATTTCTTGCTTGATAGCCAATGGTGGACAAACTCTACAGAATGGTTTAGGGAAAATTGGGAACTGATGAACAACGTAGAGGAGTTGAAAAAATACTACCAGTCACGAAATTGTGCATGTGGTACGTCAATGTCGAGTTCATAATATCCTACCCATACAAAAACGCAAATACTTATGCCCTAATTTGGTCATAATGAAAAGAATACGTAACTTTGCATCGCAAACTGCAACGAAACTTTGGTGGTTTGCTGACAAAAAGAGTGTTTTTAGAATAAGGAAATAACAACATAAACATATTTTGGCTTATGGCAGAAAAATTGGAAGTGAAGGAACTCGCAGAGGTGGTAGTACGCTTCTCGGGCGACTCTGGCGATGGTATGCAACTCGCCGGAAACATCTTCTCTACGGTATCGGCTACCGTGGGCAACAGCATCAGTACATTTCCCGACTATCCGGCTGACATCCGCGCACCGCAGGGTTCGCTGACGGGCGTGAGCGGTTTCCAGGTGCATATCGGCGCGGAAATGGTCTACACCCCTGGCGACAAGTGCGACGTGCTTGTGGCGATGAACGCTGCGGCGCTGAAAACACAGTACAGATACGCTAAACCGGGTTCTGCCATCATCATCGACACAGACTCTTTCGGGGCGGCAGACTTGAAGAAGGCGGCTTTCGCCACTGAGGACTACCTCGGCGAGATGGGCATCGACCCCGACCGTGTGATTGCATGCCCCATCACCACAATGGTGAAGGACTGTCTGGCTGATTCGGGCATGGATGTGAAGGCTATGCTGAAGTGCCGCAACATGTTCGCCCTCGGTCTTGTGTGCTGGCTCTTCGACCGCGACCTCGACATTGCTTTCAATTTCCTCAGAGAGAAGTTTGCGAAGAAAGCAGGTGTGGCAGAGGCAAACATCAAGGTCATTCAGGCAGGATATGACTACGGACACAATACTCATTCAAGCGTTGCAAACGTATATCGCATAGAGACTAAGAACAAAGTGCCGGGAAGATACATGGACATCACTGGCAACAAGGCTACGGCATACGGTTTCATCGCCGCTGCCGAAAAGGCAGGACTGAAACTCTACCTCGGTTCTTATCCTATCACGCCTGCTACTGATGTGCTTCACGAACTCTCAAAGCACAAGTCGCTGGGCGTTACCACCGTACAATGCGAGGACGAAATCGCAGGATGTGCCTCTGCCGTAGGTGCTTCCTACGCAGGTGCTTTGGCAGTCACTTCTACGTCTGGTCCCGGCATCTGCTTGAAGAGCGAGGCGATGAACCTTGCGGTCATCATGGAACTCCCTCTCGTGGTGCTTGACGTTCAGCGTGGTGGCCCTGCTACTGGTCTGCCAACGAAATCTGAACAGACCGACCTTCTGCAAGCACTCTTCGGGCGTAACGGCGAAAGCCCTATGCCAGTCATCGCTGCCACATCGCCAACCGACTGTTTCGATGCGGCTTACGCAGCTTCTAAAATAGCACTTGAACACATGACTCCCGTTATTCTTATGACCGACGCATACGTTGCCAACGGTTCGGGAGCGTTCAAACTTCCTAAACTCGAAGAATATCCCGAAATCAATCCTCCATACGTTCCCGAAGAACTGAAAGGCACATGGACTCCATACCAACGCAACGCTGAGACAGGCGTTCGCTACTGGGCTGTTCCCGGGCGTGAGGGCTTTGAGCATATTCTTGGCGGATTGGAGAAGGACAACAAGACAGGTGCTATCTCTACCGACCCAGAGAACCACGACCTTATGACTCGTCTCCGTCAGGAGAAAATCAACAAAATCCCTGTGCCAGACCTTGAAGTGCTTGGCGACAAGGACGATGCCGACCTCCTCATCGTAGGCTTCGGCGGCA
>JAFLUT010000127.1 GCA_022508665.1 Prevotellaceae bacterium
CATCTCCCGTTTCCGATGCAAAGTTATACGTTGTCATTAGGTTGAGCAGAAAATGCCGTCCGTCAAGCCCCACATTTTTAGTTAGTTTAAGTTTATAGTATGATTTTTCGGCAATTATCATACTATAAGCGTACAGAGCCTGCGAACCTCCCCTCTTCCGGAATGTCCCGCAAAGGTATTCTACAGATAAGTTATTAGATACAAGTGCAAGGAGCAAACTTGTTATTTCTATCTCTCATTTCAAGATTGGTTCTAATCAGAAGGGCAATTAGAACCAACAATTGAAAAATCTACTTAATGGGATATAGTTAGTGTGTCATCTTGTGTCAATGAAAGAGTTGATTAAAAATTGGATTTTTTAAAAGTGAGAAAAAAGTTACTTTAGTGAACTTAGAAGTTAAATAAAGTATTATTTTGTATTGCATCGAAGAAAAATTACTATCTTTGTACCCATAATAGATAAAATCTCCATTATGGACAAAGACATCAATCGTATAAAAGTAGTATTGGCAGAGAAAAAGAGAACTAACAAATGGTTATCAGAACAATTGGGTTGTGCACCCACAACGGTATCCAAATGGTGTACCAATGCTTGCCAACCTCCAATGGAAACATATCTCCGTATAGCAAAGTTACTTGAAGTTGAAATAAGTGATTTGCTTAACAAGGATTATGTAGAATCGATATAATATGACGATGTTGAATAATAATACCCATAAAATCAGCATATGCAGATACCGCAATCAGACATTTTAACGACAAACCGACTTGGGAAGGTATTCTCGAATACGGTAGCCACCTACAAATACTTCTGGTTTGTATCAATTATGCAGATACATGCCCTAAGGAGCAATCCTCGTATGGAAGTGTGGGATATTGTTGTTCGCATGGTTGCCAATGCCTGGTATCCGATACATTATTTTCGTCTGTCATTTGGTAAGAGTGATTCACTCTTTGATATTGTGATGGAATTGCAGCGGCTTACCCAAATTCCGATTGATGCAAGCGTAGATATTATCACTAAGGATATTACTGCTGAGTTGGGAAATCGAGAGATTCGCAAGTTACTGACCATCCTTACGCAGAATGTTCCCTATCGTTTCCTTCGTCCATGGATTGACACCTCAGACGACAAGGAAATGGTAAGACGCTCACAAACGTTGGAAAATGGTTGTCTTTATTCTTTATATAAGGAGAATGGAGAGTTTTATATTATGCTCAACCAAGACTGGGACACATATCTGCATAGCCACTATAACATATTGGTGGACTTTGCGTATTGGAATTTAGCCTTATTCCTGCAAGCCCGCAACCCCAATGTTCCTGCCATACCCAATAAACTCATTCGCCCAGAGGTTAGGAATTCATTGGTTAAGCAGCGCCAATATTGGGATATGGTTATCAGCATTGGCGGACCCATCCATTGTATTTATACAAACCAAGAACTCCATTGGAATGATTACGACCTCGACCATTTCATCCCATGGAGTTTCGTTTCTCACGATTTGCTTTGGAACTTAGTCCCAGCAGATGGCTCTATCAATTCTTCAAAAAGTAACAAGTTGCCTGATCTGGAATGTTATTTGCCAAAAATGGCTCAATTGCAACATCATTCTTTGCAACTCTTGCTTAATCATGGTAAAGAGCCGAAAGTCATGGAAGATTTTATTTCGCTGGGTTATACGGCAAAAGAATTAGCGGATATGGATGCTGGGCGATTTATGGAACTATACAAGAGAACGTTTAACCCTATCAGTCAAATTGCCCTCAACATGGGTTTCGAGACTTGGAAATATTAAGACCTATGGCACAGGAGAGAATCAATCACCCATATCTCACGGCTATTAAGCGAACAGACTTTTCCGTGCCTACTCGATACCTTATGCAACACGACTTGCTGAAAGGGAGAATTCTTGATTTTGGCTGCGGCTATGGCTTTGATACTGACGAACTGAAGAAACAGGGCTATGACATCGTTGGCTACGACTATTATTATCGTCCAAACTTCCCCAATGGAAAGTTCGACACTATTTTTTGCAACTATGTGCTGAACGTGCTCGAACCTTACGCACAAGCCGAGGTGCTGATGAGCGTAACGAGCCTGCTCGCTCCCAATGGGACAGCCTACTTTGCCGTACGCAGAGACTTGACAGAGGAAGGTTTCAGGCTTCATGCCATTCACAAGCAGTACACCTACCAATGCAATGTGAAACTGCCCTATAAGAGCCTTGTTTCAAACAAAAGTTACGAACTATACCAATATCAACATTTCAACAAGTTGCCGCGCAAGGAGGGCGAGACTTGTCCGTTCTGTCGCCTTGCTCGCCGAGTTGAGATTATCTGCGAGACTGCTACATGCGTTGCGTTCTATGATGGTTATCCCGTTTCGCCAGGTCACGCACTGGTTATCCCCAAACGTCATGTTGCCAATTATTTTGACCTAACTAATCATGAGCGTGAGGCTATGAATGTAACTTTGCAATATGCCAAGAAGAGAATCGATGAGCGTTTCCATCCAGATGGTTATAATGTAGGTATCAATGTAGGCGAACATGCAGGGCAGTCCGTCTTTCATTGCCACATGCACCTGATTCCACGATATAAGGGCGACGTGCCAAATCCCAAAGGTGGAGTGCGTGGTGTGATACCCAGTAAGCAAAGTTACTCGACCAAAGACAAGCCATCAGCAAAGGAGAAGAAATACACATTGGATGAAAAACGAGCTCAGAATGGCAATGCCTATCTGAAATGGGAAGACGAGGCAGACCGCCTTTTATGTCGCTTGTATGATGAAGGCAATAGTATCACCCTGCTTGCTGAAATGTTTGAAAGAACTAAAAGTGCTATAAAAAGTAGATTGGTTAAATTGGGGAAGATTGCTCCTGAAAACAAGTAATGAATATGAGTAAAGATAAAGAATATACAATATTGCTGAAAAAGCAGATTGCTGAGATTGGCAAAGAAGTAAGGTCTCTGGAGTTTAAAAGCAACTATCAGGATGCTGAACGGCTGGGGAAATACATTTCTGCCTTGTCGAATGGTGCCTGCCTTGATAATGAGGAGTTTGGCTATTTGTACTTCGGCGTGGAAGATGAGACATTGAAGCTAATTGGCACTACGTTTGATGCCTCACGCACCAAGGCAAAGGGGAATCAAAATCTAGAAATATTTCTGCGCCAGTATATCATGCCTAAAATCGATTTCAAAATAGAGGAGTTCTATGATGAAGAAGAGAAGCGGTTTGTGGTATTCACTATTCCTGCTGCTAAAGGGGAGCCAACCTGTTTTATGAATATCCCATACGTCAGGGTGGACAGCTCCGTAGCCGACCTTCGCCCTTATACGGAATGGATGCGCATCATTTATAATTCTCAAAAAGATTGGACAGCTGAGGTTATTCCAGATGCCACATTGGATGACCTTGACCCAAAAGCGATACGGTTGGCACGTGACAAGTATAAGGAACTGCACCCTAGCCGCAATGAAGAGATAGACTCATGGGACGATATGACCTTTTTGAACAAAGCGCATATCACACGTCAAGGGAGAGTCACCAATACTGCCATCATACTTGTCGGCAAAGAAGAGGCAAGCCATTTCATATCTCCTGCCGTGTGTCAGATTCGCTGGCAGTTGAAAGATGGCAGCGATGAAAATAAAGATTTTAGGATTTTGTCTATTCCTATGATACTGGCAGTGGAGGAGTTCCGGCATTTAGTTAGAAATGCCAACTACACTTTTACCATTAGCGGGAATATGTTCCCAGAAACGATGCAACGCTATGATGTGTTTACTCTAAGAGAGCCACTCTGTAATTGCATCGCACACCAAGACTATGGCAAGAAAACAAGGATAGAAGTAATAGAATACGAAGATGAGTCGCTGCTGTTTAGAAACTATGGTGAGTTTCTTCCCTCGTCGGTGGAGGATGTGGTAGAGCATAACTTTCCAGAGTCGAAATACCGTAATCCGTTTTTAGTTGAAGCTATGAGAAATGTAAAAATGGTGGAAACGGAAGGTGGAGGAATACGTAAACTTTACATTCAGCAGAAGAATCGCTTCTTCCCTATGCCTGAATACGATTTGAACGATGGTAAGGTCGTGTGCAAGATACAAGGCAATGTGCTGGATGAAAACTTTGCAAAAATTTTGGTCAATAACCCTGACCTCAAACTACCTGAAATAATCCTGCTCGATAAAGTGCAAAAGCATCAGCCAATCACAGATGATACCATTGCCTTGTTCCGAAAAAAAGGCTACATTGAAGGACGCAAACCAAATATATATTTGTCTGCAAAGATTGCAAAAAATAGTCGTCAGGTAGGATTGAAGACTACCTATGTGAAGAATCGTAGTTTTGACGATGATTACTTTATGGATATGATTCTTGAATATCTAAAAAAGTTCAAACAGGCTTCTCGTCACGATATTGACTTACTGATAATAGACAAACTCTCAGAAGTCCTCACCAATAAACAAAAGAAAAGTAAAGTGGGCAATATTCTTACAAAATTGAGAAAGCAGGGGAAGATTCAGAGTAATGCCGATAAAAAGTGGGTGTTATGCTAAATGAATTTTTAAGTGACTTTTAAGCGAACTTTAAGTGACTTTTAAGCGAGTAGTAGTGTATATTGTTTATTTTCAGTGAGTTATAGTGTTGAAGATTTAAGTGAACTTTAAGCGAGAATTAAGCGAACTTTAAGTGTCTGACCATGAAACCTTCAAATACAGGCGATATGCAATAGACTATCACGACCAAATGGTAATCTGTTTGTGGCTCGTATTTGGCGTACTACCCAAAAAGACGAAACTACTACCAAAAGGGTAATGACAAATTGATTTCTACTACCCAAAAGGGTGAAATTGCTACCCAAAAGAGGATTTTTGAGCACTTGAGCAACTACCCAAAAGCTGCGAGGCAGAAATGAAACAGCAATATGTCTTGCGAACACCAAAAGCGTGTTCGCAGGATTTCCAAACGTTTATCGGATGTCTGAGATTGTATTCGGTGTTCGCATGGTGTTCGCAAACAAAAGAAAAAGCACTTGCGATTTATTCGTAAGTGCTTGATTTTCAACGTGGACCAGATAGGGCTTGAACCTATGACCTCCAGATTATGAGTCTGTTGCTCTA
>JAFLUT010000128.1 GCA_022508665.1 Prevotellaceae bacterium
TGTTCTTCACTGTATTATGGAGAGGCATATGCCAGGCATTGGGATGTTTTTTTGGACTGTTCGGGTACAAGAGGGATAGCAGGTTTGCTAAGTGTGTATGGGGCCTGTTTGCAACGAGTGCTGCGGTCATTGTCACAATCATTGCGATTGTGCTTGTTTGGGCTGCTTGCAATGAGTTGTATCGAGAGTACAACAGACGGTACCACAGCTATGATGATCCGTGCTGGTATGAACGGGTTTATGTCGGTCGTAATATCTATTACCATAGTCATGGCTATGATGATGGATATGTCTATAATATCCAGACAGGCAAAAAGTATTTGAAAAATGTTGCGTGGATAGCTAAACCTATGGGGAAAGACTCCCTCGTCTGTTTCAGCGATGGAAAGAAGCGTGGCTATTTCAGCAAAAATACAGGTAAGGTCATCATTGAACCCAAATACAGCCATGCCTGGATATTCTCTGACGGGCTTGCCAGTGTAGAGGAAGACGGCTATATCAAGTTCATAGATGTCACAGGAAAAGTTGTTATTGACAAGAAGTTGCCTTATATTCCAAATATGGAAGGCTATGTGTTCCATGGTGGGTATTGCGTTGTCAATACGGATGACGGGGAACAATGCGGACTGATGGATAAGACTGGTAATATCGTATTACCGATGGAATACAGTTCCATTTATCCAACTAACGATTTGGGGTTGTGGTTGGTAAGAAAAGGGGAAGAGAGTGCTGTTATTGACAAGGACTTGAAGCCAATTATTCCCATGATGGAGTGTTCCGTCTATATCAATGACGGCACCATTGATGTGACGATGCCAGACCATACCATACGAAAATATGATATGCAAGGAACACTTATCAATGACTTCTATATTTCCAGTGTCCGCACTCTGGAATACGAGACTGAAGAAATCCTGTATCGCCGTGAAACACATGATGAAGACGGTGAGGAATATGCTACTCCAGTTGTTGAGTCATACCATCCATTGGCTACAGCTCGGCTTAGGGCATATATTGCAGGACAGGGTTATGAAGGGCTGATGACGGCAGACGGGCATATTGTGACCATGCCACTGTACAAGGATATTGATGCCATCGGCAATGACCTATACCTCTGTACCTCTACCAACTATGACAAGGTTGTGGTGAACGGGAAAGGCGAAATTGTGAGGTAATTACCAAAAATCAGCAGGAGGCAATAACGTAGAATATCTGTTATTGCCTCCTTCCTTTAATGATGGAAGCTCGTATATATCCACACGGTAAGCTCAATGATGATAACGGCTACCGAAAAGAAGAATATCACCCCCAGCCACAAGAAGGTCTTTGAGGAACACCAGAAACCTTTTGAATTTATGGCATTGGAGAAATCACAACGGAATCTGTCCATCTGCAGTTTCCTGCATATCTCCATTTCACTGATGACAGCCTTTTCTTCATCTATGAACTGCTTGTGCAGGCTATTGATGGTCGCCACCGACTTGTCGCTTACAACAACCGTTATGCTGGTACTCTTGGCTTCATCAATGGCTGCATTGATTTCCGTCAGTATCTCCTCTGCCTTTTCAGCAAACTCTTTCATCTGCTCACTGGCTGACTTCATCTCTCCTGTCTGCCTTGTCAATTGATTGGAAAGTTCTTCCTGCCTCCTGATGGCATCCTGTATTTGTCGAAGCTTGGCATCAAGATTGGCTGTTTCATACTGGATGCTTTCCTGCTTGTCTATGTCGTCCATCATGTCCTCGATATTGAGGCCTGATGGCTTGGGATTTCTATTTGCCATAGTCGTATTGTTTTTGATATTATAACATTACCTTATATTTATACTACTTGTACCGTCTTGCCTATCATCTGCCTATTCCTCTTGACGGTCGTCTGTGCATTCTGCTTGCCATCCTCGCACACCTGCGAGCCCACTCAATGTCGTCCTCGTTATCATCCCTGCCCCAGCCGGAGGTGTCAGAGCCTCCGCCTCCTCCGCCACAGGAATCGGAGAGTGTAGTGGCTGCGTCAAGATAGTTCACGAACAGGAGCATGGCGGTGTGCTGTACATCTTCAAGCGTTGACCAGAGGACATCATCGGGCATGGCGGTCTCTTTTAACAAGATACTCTCGACCTCCTGCGGAATGTCAAAAGAATAACGCTTGCCCTCCACCTCTATGTCGTGGTGGCACTTTATTGCTTTCGGGGCTGTTATGCTGCCAGCTGCTTGCTGACGATTTGGCTGCACAGGTCTTGCAGGTTTAGGTGCGGAAGAGCGTGTTCCTGTTGGATTGACGGACTGAATGTGCAGTGCCTTCTCTGGATACTGATCTACGTACAATCTCAACCATGTCCTTCCTATCCTTGACGGCGTGAGGTTTCGGCTGTGTCCTATATCAGAAGACTTATAAGTGGAGTTACCTCTTCTGACGGAGTAACCGACAACCTTGCCATAGCTGTCCCGTTTCAGCATGACACCATATCCTTTGTCCTTGAGCCTTGCCTCATAGATGTTCCAGTCGAAGTAGTCCATTCCTCTGAGGATGCTGATACAGTCGTCTGTTATCTGGCTGATGTTCCATTTCCGCTTGGTCTCTGCCTGCACCCATCCTCTGCGTTCCGTGATTTTGTTCGCAGCCATCATGGCGCGGTCATGGATGAAGTGGGCGTCGTTGACATTGCCTTCCATGTCAATACGGTTGGCATTGATGTGGAGGTGGAGTATCTGGCCTTTGCTGTCATGATGAAGTGAAACGACATACTGGCTGTTCTGGAGGTTGGTGTGGCGGGCATTCTCACGTTTCGCTTTCTCCGAGAGGTCTATGGAATCGAACTCGCGGATGTACTCGCCTGCAAGTTCTGCCCAGTCTGCCATCGTCCAGCCCTCAGTCTCCTCCTTGGCTGGGGAGAGTTCTATCCGTATTGAGGTGTTCTTGAACGGACGATGACGGTTCAGCTTCTCCTTGTATTTCTGCTGGAGAGCCATCATCCGTGTCCACATGGCGGATGACGAGATATTATCTGGCAGATGGTTGACCTTGACGATTTCCGCCTTTTCCTTGTCCGCCGAGTAGCGGACGGCATTGCTGCCGTGTGTGATGACTGTTGCTTTTCCTACCATAGCTGGGTGCGTAAGTTTGTCATTCTTTCATTTTCTCAATGATGTTGTCCCATTGTATAATGATGTTGGTAACGGCATCTATCCATGCCCGCATGAAACGCTCGTTTCGGAAGTAGCTTTTTATCTGCTCCTGTGTCTTGCCCTTGAGCGCACTACGGATATGCACGAGGTCGCCTCTTGCATCGGCAAGGCTGCAATAAGCCTCTATCTCACGTTCCGTCAGGTGCAGCTTCGGCTCATGTCCGAGGGTGCATTTACGGGTGTACTCGCTTAGGGTCAGTCCACATGACAGGGCTTTTGGGGTTGCCATTTCATGTTCTTCAGGGGTGACCCTCGCATCAAGGTGCTTGGTGCGGTTGTCGGTCTTTGTCACAGTTTCTTTTGTCATGTTATGATTATTGTTGGTCAGCCCAATGCGAGCTTGCGAGCATTCAAGAGTCCATTGGAGAGGCAAAGGAGCATCGCGCATTTGTCCGACATTGGTAATTCTTGTTTAACAGTGTCATATAACTGGTGGCTCATACCTCTTGCTGGAGAGGAGGACTGTTTACTGCATATGGGGCTGGAGTTAAACATCTATTTGGTCATCTGGGGATTTGTTTGGTTGTCATTTTCAGATGTGTTGCTTCTGCCAATGTCGGTTTCCTGTTGCAATGCTTTTTCATGCTCCTCTGTCAGCATACGCTCTGCCAGTTCTTCGTCAAGAGCCTTAAATGTGGCTTCGTCAGAAATGCCGTGCAGGTTGGATGCCTCGTCATGCCCATTATCTATATTACATTCCTTTCCATCTTGTCGTTCCCTTGAAGCGACAATCTCCGAGGTTTCGAAGGCATCAACCTTGACGAGATAACTGTCTTTTGAAGAAAGGGAAGTAACAGAATTGTTCAATGGAGCATGGGTAGCTTCCTCTTTGAGGGTGTTGCTGCGGACATTGCCACCAGAGGAAGTGACGGCTGATTGTGTATCGGCACCACTTGATGAATGTGAAGTGCCTTTGCCGACTTGTTGGGATTCGCGTTCATGCCGTTTCTTCATCGGCACATAGAAAGGGTTGTTGATTTGCCTGCCGTCCAGATACCATGCTGAGACACAGAGCAGGGTGTGGATACTTGTACGGTTGGTCTGGACGGATGCGAGCAGCCCCACCTGATTCATCCTGTCAAGAATCTTAGAGACGGTTTTGCGGTCGCACTTCCACAGGTGGGAAAGTTCCACCTCTGAGATAATGACTTGCCCAATGCGGATTGCTGAGGAGAAACCTTTCTTCTGATATTCTGCATCGGATGTTGCTGCCAGCTCAATGAGCGAGGCGAGGGCTTTCATGCGGTCAATGCCGTACTTGCTTCCTGCGAGATACTGCATCTGGCTCTGTGACAGGACGAGGCAATAGTATGTTTCCTTTTTCATTGTTGTGTTTAATTTGTGTGGCGAGAAATTTCCTCAGCCACGAGTTTT
>JAFLUT010000129.1 GCA_022508665.1 Prevotellaceae bacterium
ACCGCTGAGAGGGATAATCTGCATTGGCTGACGATTATAATTTGTCACGGCTGACACTTGTAAACGTGAACGGCAGGGCGTTTCAAGGGTGTGCTGTCGTCGTTTTGAATAGGAAAAAAGCATTTACGGCAGCAGAAAAGGGATATGGTTCTTGTATGACAAACCGCAAAGGCTCAATCGTTGATATAGTTCTTGGTGGACATGTCGTAGAACAGTGCCTCCAACTCCTGCAAGGTGAGTTTCTCTATGGCATGCTCTATCTTTCTGACTAATTCCTCTCTGCGGTACTCTTCTGACTGTGTAAACGAATCTATATAAGACATTTCGTGGATATTTTAGATTACAAAGTTAATGAAAAAATCACTACCATAAAGGAATAAGGAGGAGATTTGTAGTTTTTCTATTTACATTGTTTTAGTTGACAAAAACAATTTGACAATATACGTATTAAATATACACAAATGTGTTAAAATATAGGTTTTGTTAAATTTTACACTTCTTAGCAACTGTTTTCGACAGTCTCTGCTAATGAAGCACGATGCTATGTGTTGGAGAAGGTTTCAAACGTGCCGTCGTCAAAAAAGATTCTCACCTCTACAATCTTACGCTGAGGTTTCTGTTGCTGTTTAATGGTTTCTGCCACAATTCCCTGCACATCTAAAGCAGTATACACTGGAATGTTCGTGCTTGAGGAACGGCGAGGCGAGGCAGCAGGCTGAATTGGAGTAGAGGCGTTTGAGTTGGCGGCACTGCCTTTTGATTGTTTTGTGTCGTCTGGCGAGAAAGCGAATAGAGGCAACTGGACATCTGAGGTAGTATCTGCTGGCGACATATTATCTATATATGTGTCATCCGCCTCATCATTTTTTGGGGTAGGCGTGGCGGCATTCTTGTACATAGGTTCTTCGTCATAAAACAACCAAGCAGGATTTATGTCGGGGAATGCTTGAGCAATACTTCTCAAAATGTTTAGGCTTGGTTCTGTCCGACCGCTGCGAATGTGCGAGAGTGTACCTTGAGCGATGCATACCTCATTGCAAAATTGGGTGTTGTTTAGATGCTTATCTTGTATGATAAGTTCTATTTTTTCCTTATCTGTCATATTTTCTTAAGTTTTTACAAAGGTAAGGACTTTTTTGTTTTTGTCAAAGTGTTCAGTGAAGTTTTTGCAGTTGTAAACTTTGTTTTTGTATTTGCTAATTTTACTTTTGTATAACAGTATGGGATTTATCAATGTAAAGTTTTTGTTTATGTAAATATGACATCTGTAAACACCATTCTTCTATCACTTTATACAAAACGGGTAATTGACTGACTATATCATTGTTACAACTGTATAAATGCACGAAATATTAAAGCTTTTGCCTATTTCATGCCTTTACAGTGGTGAATGTGTGGCATTATACTATAATATAATCAAACAAAACTATATAAATATACGTTTTACAATACGTTATCCATGCAATGTTTGCGGTGGATATTTAGTTTTTATGATTGTAAAAGGGTGATTGTTTTGTTTTGTAAAAGTATTGTGTGCTTACTGTTGTAAAGATACTACGGTCTTAAACCTTGTTTTGTTTTGTAAAAACGCAGCCTCTGTTTGATGGCTTTGGTTTTGTAAAATTCATTCATGTAAATGACAAAAAATGTTAATGTAAAGTTTTAGAGCCTCCACATACTCAAAAACATCGCTATTTTTATGAGAATCGTATAGATGATTTTGAAGAATATTTTGAATGAAAAACGACTAATTTTCAGAGGCTATTTTTATAGTTAAATGCTTGATTTTCCGATGATATAGACCGTAATTTTTTGTTCGTTTTTTTCAACGAAATAGATTTTGCAAACGATTTTCGTACTAAAAAATCGCATGGAAATACGCTTCTGAAGCATATAAAAATAGGTTTTGGAATGGTCAAAAGGAGTATCCAAAACCTATTTATAATTTTTTTAGCAGGATTTTTTGAACAAAAAAATATGCTGCCTGAAAATGTAACCGTCTACCCTTTTGCTCATCTGCGACCTATACCTTTCTTCTCTTCCTCTTCACATTTCGACAAAAAAGAAAACGGCAAAAAATCTAATGAAGGATGTAAAAAAGAAGTTCGTGCATGAGGTCTTCGTCAGTAAGGTTGCCTCGGTCAATGCCCTTCAACTTGGCGTCCGTTTCACGCAATTTGCCAATAATCCGCATTGTTTTCAGTGCGTTGTATTGCTTCATGGCATTAGTATATTCACGCAGTTGCCATGGCTGGCGCAGTTCCAAATGCTTCATCAAGCCAGCCTCTGTACGGTCGGGGGAATAATGTGCCTGCATCACCATGGCGAACAGGTTGAACAGCATTGACACCATCATGACAGGCGGATTTGCCTTTGGGTTCTGTTCAAAATGGTGCAGTATCTTGTTGGCTTTCAGTACATCACGATTTACCACGGCTGTACGTAACTCCCACATATTGAAGTCCTTAGATATGCCAATGTTTTTTTCTACAAGTTCCACTGTGATGCGTGACTGACCTGTCGGACGTGCAAGAATTAGTTTGTCCAATTCTCCTGCCATACGGTTTAAATCAGCGCCTACACTCTCTGCCAGAACCAAACATGCCCTCTCGTCAATCTCGGAATTATGGCGACGCAGATAGTCGGTGATGAACTGCGGCAACATGCCCTCTTTCAGCCTGTTGCTCTCAAAAACAATGCCTACTTTGTCAATTGCTGGTATCAATTTCTTACGACGGTCAACCGAACCATTCTTGTAGCAAATCACTAAAATTGTTGTATCTAATGGCTTTTGAGCATATACAGCAAGGTCATCTAATTTTAACAAATTCTGTGCCTCTTTAACAATTACCACTTGATGTTTTGCCATCATCGGGTAGCGTCTCGCACTGTTGATGATGTCGCCGAGCGCTGTCTCACGTGTACAATATATTATTGTCTGGTTAAAATCACGCTCTTCCTCGGCTAATACATTTTCAGCAATATACTCCGATATGCGGTCGATGTAGTATGACTCCTCCCCCATTAACAGATAAATTGGGGCATATTCTCCCCGACGTATCCTCTCTATGATTTCACGGTGCGTGATATTTGCCTTAGCCATATTTTTAGTGTATTCGTATCATTTTGTGCAAAGATACGAAAAAAAGTATATATCTTAATAGAGCGAGAGAAAGATTTGCCAAATCCTGCTCGTGGCAAGGCGGGAAATATCTTGGGGCATATACAGACAGGGACATGACATGAAATATATGCCACAATGGCAGACAATGACAATGCGAATGGCAAAGCCGTGTCAGTAGTGAAAACTGGCACGGCTTTTGTCTTTATGTTCTGTCGAAACATTTTTAATTACGAACTTAATAAAACAGAAAATAGATTATGGGAAAAATTATTGGAATTGACCTTGGTACAACAAACTCTTGTGTATCAGTATTTGAAGGCAACGAGCCTGTAGTAATTGCTAACTCTGAAGGCAAGCGTACAACTCCTTCAGTGGTAGGCTTTGTGAAGGATGGCGAGCGCAAGGTGGGCGACCCTGCTAAGCGTCAGGCTATCACCAACCCTAAGAACACAGTGTTCTCTATCAAGCGCTTCATGGGCGAAACTTACGACCAAGTGCAGAAGGAGATTTCACGTGTACCTTATTCAGTAGTGAAGGGCGACAACAACACTCCACGTGTAGATATTGACGGTCGCCAATACACTCCACAGGAGATTTCAGCCATCATCCTTCAGAAGATGAAGAAGACTGCAGAGGACTACCTCGGACAGGAGGTGACAGAGGCTGTCATCACTGTGCCTGCATACTTCTCTGACTCTCAGCGTCAGGCAACTAAGGAGGCTGGTCAGATTGCAGGTCTCGATGTGAAGCGTATCGTGAACGAGCCAACGGCTGCCGCTCTTGCATACGGTATCGACAAGGCTAACAAAGACATGAAGATTGCAGTGTTCGACCTCGGTGGTGGTACATTCGATATTTCAATCCTTGAGTTCGGTGGCGGTGTGTTTGAGGTGCTTTCTACCAACGGTGACACTCACCTCGGTGGCGACGACTTCGACCAAGTAATCATCGACTGGCTCGTGAGCGATTTCAAGTCTGCCGAAGGCGTTGACCTCTCGCTCGACCCAATGGCTATGCAGCGTCTGAAGGAGGCTGCCGAGAAGGCTAAGATTGAACTTTCAAGCAGCTCTTCTACGGAGATTAACCTCCCTTACATCACAGCGGCAGGCGGTGTGCCAAAGCACCTTGTAACGACCCTCACTCGTGCTAAGTTCGAGTCTCTCGCACACGGTCTCATTCAAGCATGTCTCGCACCATGTCAGGCAGCAATTAAGGATGCAGGTATCTCAACATCAGACATCGACGAAGTAATCCTTGTGGGTGGTTCAAGCCGCATCCCTGCCGTTCAGCAGTTGGTAGAGAACTACTTCGGCAAGGCTCCATCAAAGGGCGTAAATCCAGACGAGGTAGTGGCAGTGGGCGCATCTATCCAGGGTGCAATCCTCAACAAGGAAGAGGGTGTAGGCGACATCGTTCTCCTCGACGTTACTCC
>JAFLUT010000013.1 GCA_022508665.1 Prevotellaceae bacterium
TTCGGGCAATAACATTCTTTATGGAAAATGGCTTCACGATATAGTCGTCCGCTCCGAGTTGCAGCCCAGCCACCATGTCATCGTCTTGGTCTTTTGCCGTGAGAAAGATGATGGGAATGTCTGCCGTGGAAGGATTTTCTTTCAGTTTGGCGGCAAGTTCCGTGCCGCTCATCTTGTCCATCATTATGTCAAGCAAAAGGAGGTCATAACTGGCAATGTCATATTCCAATGCGTTTTCTGCACTGCAAGCCGTGTCAACCGCATACCCCTCCTGCTCGAGATAGGCGCACAGCCCCTCCCGAAGCGTCTCCTCGTCATCGACTACCAACAATCTTATTACTGACGTATTCATTATATACAATATATATATGTGAAAATATGCTGACTGCGCAGTTTCAGAGAAAAGTGACCATACAGGAAGATTAGAAGACTATCTTCCTGCTTCCATCAGCTTCTTCCTCGATGGTAACTTTCACCGTTTCATCGGGAAGGAGGTTTTCTATCAGTTCAGGCCATTCCATGAGGCAGAGGTTGCCAGAGTAAACATAGTCCTCATAGCCAATGTCAAGCACCTCCTGCTCTTTCTTAATACGGTAAAAGTCAAAGTGATAGATAATCTCTCCGTCACCGTATTCATATTCGTTTACGATAGCGAAAGTAGGGGAGTTTATCACGTCTGTCACCCCAAGTTCTTCACACACGGCTTTGATGAATGTCGTCTTTCCTGCACCCATTTTGCCATAGAAAGCAAACACAGTGCTGTTGCCCATAGCAGAGATAAATTCTTTTGCCGCCTTGCCTATTTCGTCAATGTTATTTATCTTTATTTCCATATTCTTTAAGTACATTTATTGAGAATTCGTTGTTTGCCAGTTAGTTGCCTTTGGCATGATAGGCTTTACTTTTTCTTCTTGCTCTGCATCGTTATCAGCGGTATAAGCATTTCCTCCATACTGATACCCCCATGCTGAAAAGTGTTTTTGTAGTAACTGACGTAGTAATTATAATTGTTAGGATAAGCAAAGAAATCATCGTTTTGGGCAAAGATGTATGTAGTGCTTATGTTGGGCGAAGGCAGAAACGCATCCTTGGGTGTTTTGAGTTCATACACCTGCTTGGGGTTGTAACTGAGGTTTCGCCCTAACTTATAACGCAAATTCGTGTTGGTGTTTTTATCGCCAATGACCTTTATAGGGTTGTTCACACGGATAGAGCCATGGTCGGTCGTGATGATGATTTTCGCATCAGTTTTAGCCAGTTCGGCAAAGAGTTCGCGCACGGGAGAATTGTGAAACCACGATGCCGTGATGCTGCGATACGCCTTCTCGTCGCTCGCCAATTCCCGCACCATTCTCGACTCCGTGCGCGCATGGCTGAGCATATCAATAAAGTTGATGACCAGCACGTTTAGGTCGTTGTTCATCAAGTTCTTGAACCGCTCCACAATCTTCTCCGACTCCGACGAATTGTTGAGTTTGAAATACGAAAATGTGTTCTTCCTTCGATAGCGGTCGAGTTGTGTCTGAATGAGCGGTTCTTCATTCAGATTTTTTCCTTCCTCCTCGTCCTCATCCACCCACAAATCGGGATACATCTGCGCTATCTGATTGGGCATCAGCCCCGAAAAGATTGCGTTGCGTGCATATTGCGTCGCTGTCGGAAGAATGCTGAGGTAAAGTTGCTCGTCAAATATGAAGTCGTCGGCAAGTTCTTTTGAAATCACTCTCCATTGGTCATAGCGGAAGTTGTCGAACACAACCAGAAAGACTTTCTCCCCCTTGTTTAACAAAGGGAAAATGGTCTTCTTGAACACATCGGGCGACATCAACGGACGGTTCTCGTTGTCGCTCACCCATTCCATATAGTGCTTTCTGACAAACTTTGCAAAGGCATTATTGGCATCCGCCTTCTGCATTTGCAACATTTCCGTCATTTCGCTGTTTGTCTCCGACAGTTCCAACTCCCAAAACACCAGACGTTTATACACCTCTTTCCATTCTTCCAACGTGTAAGAGTCGTTTATCTGCATGCCTATGTTCGAGAAATTCTGCTGATAACCCTTGTTCGTCACAGCAGTCTCAATTTCACGCTTGTGCAGATGCTTTTTCAACGTCAAAAATATCTGGTTGGGATTGACTGGCTTGATGAGGTAATCAGCGATTTTCGACCCAATCGCCTGATTCATAATGTTTTCCTCCTCGCTCTTCGTCACCATCACGATAGGCACTGTCGGATTGATTTCCTTTATCATCGACAGCGTTTCCAACCCCGCCAAGCCGGGCATATTCTCATCGAGGAAAATAAGGTCGAAAGAACGCTCACGGCACAAGTCGAGCGCATCCTGCCCATTCGTAGCCGTAATCACCTCATATTCTTTCTTTTCGAGGAAGATGACGTATGCCTTCAGCAGTTCAATCTCGTCATCGACCCAAAGCAATGTCCCATTCATATAGCAGTTTGAGAGTTGTCAAAACATCTTCTTTACCTCACAGCCACAAACCTTATTTTAGCAGGTGGGCATCGAGGAAACGTTCTATACGGTTCATAAGATGATAGCGAGTTTTGCCTCCGCTTATGTTATGGTTGCGATTGGTATATGTCTGCATCTCAAACTGATAGCCTAACTGCACAAAGGCCTCGGACAATTCGGCTGAGTTCTGGAAATGAACATTGTCGTCAGCAAGACCATGGATGAGGAGGAGGTCGCCTTTGATGTTCTGATAGCGGTGCAGAGGCGAGCAATCGTAGCCATTAGGATTTTCCTGCGGAGTACGCATGAAACGCTCAGTGTAGGCAGAGTCGTAGAAACGCCAGTCGGTGACAGGAGCAACAGCAACTCCGCAACGGAACACTCCCCTACCCTCGCACATCGACATGAGCGTGTTGAAACCTCCAAAACTCCACCCCCAAATGGCTATACGGTCTTTGTCTATATACGACTGCTTGCCAAGCCAGATGGCTGTCTCGGCTTGGTCGTGAGATTCGAGGTCGCCCATTTTCAGATATGTGCATCGCTTAAACTCCGAGCCACGACCACCCGTTCCTCGACCGTCCACACACACCACGATATAGCCTTTCTCGGCCAGTCGCTGCTCCCACACAAGACCGCTCATAAAGCCTGTGTAGAAAGAGTTAAGCACCTGCTGACTTCCCGGGCCACTGTATTGGTACATCAGCACAGGGTATTTCTTTTCAGGGCTGAAATTCTGAGGCTTAACCATCCAGCCGTTCAGTTGCACACCGTCGGCAGTGGTGAAAGAGAACGTCTCTACCGCACCCAATGCCACGGCAGAGAGTTTCGCCTTCAAGTCAGCATTGTCCTCCAGCACTTTCAGTTCCTTGCCCGACGCATTGCAGAGAGAGAACACAGGCGGAGTGGCTATCTCCGAGTGCGTGTTGAGGTAATACTGACAGCCATTGCTAAAAACAGCCGAGTCGAAACCCTTGCCCGAAGACAACCGTGTCTTTTTGCCCGATGCATCCACCTTCCAGATGCTCTGCTCCAATGGGCTGCCCTCGTTACTTGCATAGAAGAATGTCTTGCCCGAAGCATCCGTTCCGTAGTATTGCTTCACTTCATATTCGCCCGATGTGAGTTGTCGCACCAACTGCCCTCCAATGGTGTAGAGATACATGTGCTGGTAGCCGTCACGCTCACTCAAAATGACGAATTGGTCACGAGAGAAATCAAGATGAGCATAAATAGCCTCGTCAATATACTTCTTATTCTCCTCGCGCAAGATGAGTTTCGCCGTAGTGCTGCGAGCATTCACAGAGTAGAAGTCAAGCCTGTCTTGATGACGGTTGAGCGTCAGCACCATAAGATTATCCTTCTCGCCCGTGAACTGTATGCGTGGAATATAACCGTCAGCATCCATAGGCACCTGCATCGTGCGTGTCACACGGCTCTTGATGTCGTAAGTCAATACCGACACCTTCGAGTTCTCCTCGCCAGCCTTCGGATACTTGTATTCATACTGACCGGGATACAAAGCATACTCCGCCATTTCCGGACGCATGCCACGATAGAGAGGAAACGAGAATGTCTTTACAGCCGACTCGTCAAAGCGTATCCATGCCAGCACCTCGCTGTCAGCCGAGAAATCGAAGGCACAGTTGAAAGAGAACTCCTCCTCATACACCCAGTCGGGCTTGCCATTGATAATCTTATTATACTCCCCATCCTTCGTTATCTGAATTTCAGCATTATTGAACAGCAGTTTGACAAGAAACAAATTGTTGTCTCTCACAAACGCCACCTGATTACCGTCGGGCGAGAACTTCGGACACTCCTGCGGCCCTCCGTTAGAGAGCGGCGCAAGCGTCTTGTTCTTCACATTATATATATAATATGTGGAAGTAGCCGAATGTCGGTATATTGGCGTGCGGTTTGTCTCGATGAGCATCGTCTTTTCATCGGGCGAGATGATGTAGTCCTCCACATAGTTGATAGTCGCACCCCTCGCAGCAGAAGCGTCGAACAGCACCTCTATCATTTCGCCTGTCTTGAACGAGCGACGCTCCACAGTCTTTCCTCCGCCACCCACACACGAGTAACTCTCGCCGTCAGCCAACGGATGCACTCCGCCGATAGACTTTGCCATATACTTATACGAAGTGATATCTTCAAGAGTTATTCGCTGCGCATTAGCCGCCGCAGAGCAGGCGATGAGGCACACCGCCACAAGGACATTCCCCAAAAAACAGTTTCTCATATTCATTACATTATAGTTTATTAACGCCACAAAGGTACAATTTTTTTTCAAAAAACACAAAGAATATGAAATACAACGGCTACACCACCAACATTTTCCCAAAAGCCTATTTGGTTTCGCACACCTTCCATACAGTCGCAACGCACCAATCATACGCCATAAAATGCGATACAACCATAAAAAAACAACAATCCCTTGTATTTTTGAAGAAAAAGATGTACTTTTGCCACAAAAACAGTATCTCAAATCTGAAACATCATTACTTTGCAAAATAAAATAAATACGTTATGCCTTATTTCAATAGGTTTCACAAAGAGTCAGTTGAACGATGCTTAAAGAAAGTTGCCGAATCGAAGTTTTTGCAGATAAATTGCGAAGAAGAAGCGAGGAAAGCACAGGAAATGCACAGAAGAATAGCGGTGCTTTACCCCAACAAGTGACTGCTGATGCGGTTTCTCATATTGCCGAAGCCATAGCCAAAGAAAATGGTTTATGGATAGATTTTCATAACATTACATCTTTAGGAACACCCTTGCCAAGCGGAGTTGAAAACGATGTATATCTCAGTGCGAATGGCTATTGGGTTTATAAAGTAAATAATCTGATGACAAGCATAAATCTTCTAAAATTATTTGACCGTTTGATTTTACACAACACTATCTTTCCCCAAACGGCTTATGAATTACAGGGATTTACAGGTTTCGGCAATGGTAGCATCTATCCTATTTTAAGACAAAATTTTATTGTCTATGACCGCGAAGCAACTCCCATAGAAATTGACACTTATATGTCTGCCCTTGGCTTTGAGAAGGTAGAAGATACCAAATATACAAAAGACAACATAGAGGTATCAGACCTACACCCACGCAATGTCTTGAAGGATATTGACGGAGATATTTTTGTGGTAGATGCAGAGTTCAGACAGATATAAAATATCACATTTATGTAGAACAAATCACAAAATAATTAATATTTTTCCAAGAAGTCTATTTGGTTTCTTGGTTTTTTTGTACCTTTGTAGCCGTTCCCCTTAAAGGGCATTTAATTATTTACTCAATCACTTCTCGAACTAGCACCTCGAAAAAGTTAAAAGAGTAATGCATAATTGCACAATGGAGTATATGTACCTTAATGGTGCAGATATTACCCATAGTGTGATTAGGGCAGTGCTAGGCCTGAGAAGTGTATGGCGAAAGTCTGCACTTTTCTTTTTATATGAAAGTTAGTGCTACTTTAGAGAATGATTATTATAGTATTAACTTTTATTATTTACAACTCTTATGAAAAAAACATTTTTTGTTTGCGTAGCAACAACATTGTTGTTTACATCGTGTGCATCTATTCTCTCGGGATCTAAAGCCAAAGTTACCGTAAAGAATGACGAAGTAAGGACTCCTGTATCCATTTCTTATGATGGTAAGACAGAAAACAACATTTTTCTGCCATATACTATCAAAGTGAAACGTGGTTTTTCTCCAACAACTATCACAACTTTTGCACCAGGTTATGAAAATAGTACTGTAAAAGTTAAAAAGACGTTCAACGGAACCACATTATGGAATATCCTTTTAGGAGGCGTACCAGGCATGGCTATAGATGCGGCAACTGGAGCTATGATGAAACCTACAACCAAAGAGGTATTTATTCCTATGCATCAGATTGGAACTGTTGAACAAGTTGTTACAGAAAACACACCAACAATAGCAACAGAAGAACGCGTTTCTCGTGATAATGTAGGTGGTACAAGTCTTGAACGTACAATTATTCGTTGGTATTTTGATTCGGCTCCACAAGGTGCAAGAGTATTTTGGAGAGTAATTTCAAGTATACCAGATGAAGTGAAAAACACCAATGAATTGTTTCTTGGTAACACCCCATTTGAGGAAACAAGATCGTTCAACATTCTCGGTCTGACATATGAAAACTCACGTGATGTACAGATTGAAATAAAAGTAAAACGCAAAGGATATATGGATCAGACAAAACGATTTAATATTCGCCAAGCCATTGACCAACAAGAAATTAGTAGTTTCTTTGATTTGGTAGAAGATAAATAGTAGAATTAATTACACATAAAATCGACACATATGAATTTGAGAAAGATCTTTTATGCTATAATAATGCTCTTATTGATAGCAAATAGTAAAATAACAGCCCAACAGGCTATTGTGATGCCTGAAATGTATACTACAGTTACATTACAAAGTGTACCAGAAGGAGCAAAAGTATATCTAAACAACAAGTTGATATGTGCTTCCACTCCTGCAACTGTAAAGATTCCGTATAAAGGCGTCATCATGCCAGGCAAAAAGAAAGACATCACAGAACGTATGGATCGTTCTGCTGAAGCCAACCAACTTCATCTTTTATTTGTAAAAGACGGATATATACAGGGAGAAGAAACACTCACTCCGACAATAACACAAGTTGGTAAAAACTATTTATTCGAGTGGCAAAAGGATGTTATACACGAGTTTATTGGTAAAAAAGACCCTACTCCTTACCAAAAAGATCCTACCATACGCACAGGAGAAGCAACTAACAGAGTATCTCGTGATGCGGTCGGAAGTACTGCTCTTGAACGCACTATTATCCGTTGGTATTTTGATTCGGCTCCACAAGGCGCAAGAGTATTTTGGAGGGTAATATCAAGTATACCAGATGAAGTGAAGAATACAAATGAATTGTTTCTTGGCAACACTCCATTTGAGGAAACAAGATCATTCAATATTCTCGGTCTGACATACGAAAACTCACGTGATGTACAGATTGAAGTAAAGGTAAAACGCAAAGGGTATATGGATCAGAGCAAACGTTTCAATGTTCGTCAAGCCATTGACCAACAAGAAATAAACAGTTTCTTTGATTTAATTCCCGACGAAGAATAACCATATTATAACAATATCAAATAGGTGTATCAATCTTCAGAGTATTGATACACCTATCATTTTTTACAGAAAATCTTTTTTACGTATTCATTACAACTTATGTTAGACCATATCTTCTAACCTGCCGGACACACTTTGTCCTTAAAATATAACTTACGTTTTATAAAATATAGGTTTAATTTATATAAATATAGGTTATATTTTATAAAATAAAACTTATATTTTAAGAACGCATACGGCTGAAATGGATACTGGGTGATAAATAAATCCTATGAAAGGGCATATAAGAGCAGGAGTACAGGAAGGGGCGGAAGGGGGAATGGATAGCGGTGTGCATCCAATGGCAACAAGGGTGTGCTGCCAATAACAATAAAAGCATGTTGCGAATGATAACAAAGGTGTGCAGTGAATAACAGCAAGGATATGCAGTGAATAACAAATGGGCGTGTCTGAATTCAGACACGCCCATTTGCGTTATGCTGTTATGTTATTTTACAACCTTTGCATTACTCTGCTGGAGTTTCAGCAACTGGCTCTTCAGCAGGTGTCTCTGCTGGTGCAGGCTCTTCTGCTGGCTCTGCCTTTGGTTCAGCCTTAGGCGCTTTCTCTTCCTTTGCAGGAACTTCGCCGTTTTCGTTGACAACCTCGAATGGGATGACAACAGAAACCTCGCGGTGGAAGTGAGCGGTAGCCTCGTAGTTGCCAAGAGCCTTGGCAGCCTTTACGGTGATGAGCTTGCTGTCAATCTCAAGACCCTGTGCTGCGAGTGCTGCTGCTATTTCCTTTGCACCTACTGAGCCGTAGATGTTCTTGCCTTCTGAAACCTTTGCCTTGATTGTGAGCGATGCACCCTCGAACTTCTTCGCCTGTGCCTCTGCGTCAGCCTTAATCTTGGCAATCTTGTGTGCGCGCTGCTTCAGTTCCTCGTTGAGTTGCTTTACAGCCTTTTCAGTGGCAAGCACTGCAAGACCTTGAGGAAGAAGATAGTTGCGACCATATCCGTCCTTCACTGTGAGGACTTCGTCCTTGTAGCCTAAGCCGATGACGTCTTTCTTAAGTATGACTTTCATATATCTTTCCTCCTTTTTTTATTTCAACAAGTCTGTTACGAATGGCAGGAGTGCAAGGTGGCGAGCACGCTTCACAGCCTGTGCTACACGACGCTGGTACTTGAGAGAAGTGCCTGTGATGCGGCGTGGCAAAATCTTGCCCTGCTCGTTGAGGAACTTCTTCAGGAACTCTGGGTCTTTGTAGTCGATGTACTTGATGCCGCTCTTCTTGAAACGGCAGTATTTCTTCTTCTTAACGTCAACTGTTGCAGGAGTTAAGTATCTGATTTCTGATGGTGCTGCCATGGTTATGCCTCCTTCTTCTGGTTACGACGCTTCTCAGCGTATGCTGCAGCGTACTTTTCGTTCTTGACTGTGAGATAGCGAAGAATGCGCTCGTCGCGACGCATCTGCAACTCGAGTTTAGCAATCACTGTTGGTTCAGCCTTGTACTCTACCATGCAGTAGAAGCCAGAACCTTTCTTCTGAATAGGATAAGCCAATGCCTTCAGTCCCCAACTTTCGGTGTTGATGATTTCAGCACCATTCTCCGTGAGGTAGTTGACAAACTTATCTGCCGCTTCCTTCATCTGAACATCAGACAAAACGGGAGTCAAAATGAAAACGGTTTCGTATTGATTCATAAGAGTCAATAAGTTAAGTTTTGTTGTTAATAATAATGTTTATTTTCTCTGCATTGCGTAAAATGCGGTGCAAAGGTACGGAAAATTATTGAGGGAGAACGAAAAATTGGGGAAGTTTTTCACTCAACTTAGGGATTTTTTCACTTTCAAGCCATTGGCAAAGCGTTCAGCCCAATAAAAACGAGGTGCGGAACGTAGGTTATGGGGCATGAAATGTCGGCGGAAAGGCTGAGTTCATTGCCGCCCGTGATGAAGACGTGGAGGTCGGGATGCACTGTGAGCAGGTGGCGGATATATCCTTCTATCTCAAATCTCGTGCCATTGATAGCGGATGACAGCATGGAGGCGTGTGTGTCATGCCCTAACACATCGGATGTTTCGTCGGTGGCGACTATCAGCGGAAGCCTCGCCGTATGTTCGTGCATGGCGGTGAGGCGCAGTTGCACTCCGGGAGATATTGCCCCTCCGAGAAATTCGCCGGCGGCTGATATGACATCGTATGTAATGCACGTGCCTGCATCAATGACTAAAATGGTACATTGGGGGGCTAATGACATTGCACCGACATCTGCCGCCCAACGGTCTGCGCCAAACCCCTTGGGAACATTCCTTAGCGGCACTGAAGGATAAGGGAGGTTGGATGACAGCCACAGTGAAGGAATGTGGGATTTACCGATGAAATCGTGTATTTCCGTATTGTCGTTCACCACTGTCGATATGCGTACAGAGGTTATTCCGTATGAGTTGACGAGGCGGGAAAGAGCCGCATCCCATGTCTCTGTGAGACGTTCAACATGCACGATTTCATCGTCCGCCACCGCCAGTTTTGCCGATGTGTTACCTATGTCTATGAGCAATTTCATTTATCGTTCTCAATAAACTCTATCAGCCGCTCCACAGCCTCTGCTTCGGGAATGTTCTTCTCTATGCATTCCTTGCACTTGTAAAGCGACACTTTGCCTACACCTGCCCCCACATAGCCATAGTCGGCATCAGCCATTTCTCCGGGGCCATTGACGATGCAGCCCATGATACCTATTTTCAGGGTCTTGAAGCGTGGATTGGTTGCGGCACGTTCACTTATTGCCTTGCGTATCTTTGCTATCGTTTCCTCAAGGTTATACAACGTGCGGCCGCATCCCGGACAACTGATGTATTCGGTTTTGGTGAATTTTATTCGGGCTGCTTGCAGAATGCTGTCTGCCAAATCTTTCAACTGCGATTCGGCAAAACCGTCGTTTCTTATTATGAGGTCTTTGGCAAGGCGGTCTATGAAGATAGCGCCAACTGCCATGGATGCTTTCAGTTGGAGGGTTTCCCAATCTGTCTCATGCAGAGTGACTGTAACTGTGTCATTCTCAATGGATGCCTTCACCTGTTCTCTCAACGCCGCACATTCTCCGATGAAATCGACGATTTTTCTTGCTACAGGTATCTCTTTCTCTGGCGCTTCTGACAACGACACGCGTATGGTATCTCCGATGCCTTCGCATAGCAAAGCACCGATTCCAACGGCACTTTTTATGCGCCCGTCTTCGCCCTCACCTGCTTCGGTCACACCGAGGTGCAGAGGAAACATCATGCCTTCTGCCTCCATTTGCTCGACAAGAAGCCTTACTGTACGAACCATTACCACGGTGTTGCTCGCCTTTATGGATATGACTACATTTTTGAAGTTTTCTTTAACGCAGATACGAAGAAACTCCATGCACGATTCTACCATGCCTTCGGGCGTGTCGCCATAGCGAGACATGATGCGGTCGCTCAAAGACCCATGGTTCACACCTATGCGAACAGCCGTATTATGTTCCTTACATATATTGAGGAATGGCACGAAGCGTTCCTCTATTTTCTTGATTTCATCGGCATATTCCGCATCTGTATATTCTAACTTCTTGAATGTGCGTGCAGGGTCAACATAATTTCCGGGATTGATGCGCACCTTCTCGCAGATAGTCGCTGCGGTGTCTGCCACAGAGGCATTGAAATGTACGTCGGCAACGAGGGGAACTGTGTAGCCTTCCTTACGCAGTCCTTCACTAATGTTTTTCATGTTGAGAGCCTCACGTTGCCCTTGGGTGGTGAAACGCACAATCTCTCCTCCTGCATCGACAATACGTTTTGCTTGCGCCACAGAATTGTCTGTGTCCATCGTCGATGTGTTAGCCATAGACTGAATGCGTATAGGGTGGTCGCTGCCCAGCGTTACCCCTCCCACATCTACTGTTATGGTTTTTCTTCTTTGGTAGCCCATAGAATGGTTGAAAGAAATTGACTATTATTGTTTGTTATTCAGTGCATCAGTTGCACTTGTAAGCGAATTTTACCTCTTTCAGTTCGGCATTAGCCTTCTCTATCTTCTGGCGCAGACCGTTTTTGTAGTTGGCAAACTTCTCAGCAAGGGCGTCGTCGGAAAGAGCCAGCATCTGAACTGCTAAAATGCCGGCGTTGAGAGCGCCATTTATTGCAACTGTGGCAACAGGAATGCCCGGAGGCATCTGCAAGATAGAATAGACAGCGTCGATTCCATCGAGGGTACTGCCTTTTACTGGCACACCGATGACTGGGAGCGTTGTGCTTGCGGCAATCACGCCCGGCAATGCTGCTGCCATGCCTGCACCTGCAATGATTACCTTTATGCCACGCTCCTTTGCTCCTTTGGCAAATGCCTCCACAGCGTCGGGAGTGCGGTGGGCTGAAAGTGCGTTGATTTCGAAAGGAATCTCCATTTCATCGAAGAATTTGGCTGCTTTTTCCATTACTGGCAGGTCTGATGTGCTGCCCATGATGATAGATACGATTGGTTTCATATTATGTTGTTTTTATGTTTTATCATGTGTGTATCTTCTGTGTGCGTCATCCCTTTCTACATCCATCGCAGGAGTATGAATGTCATCGAACATGCGTATCCTATCACAAACCCTACAAGCACTTGCGCTAAACTATGCTGGCGCAGAATTATGCGGCTCGTGCCAAGCAGCCCCGATAAGAACAGAAGTCCGCAGAAGGGCCACACGGGATTATAGTAAAAGAGTATGCTGAATGCGTTGAGAGCGCCTACAAGACCGCCCATGCCCACCATGTGGGTGCTGACTTTCCACCATGTGTTGACCGTTATACATATAATTTGCGAGACGAGTGCCGCCATGACTATTCCACGGAAGAACATCGCAGCGTTTATCCTTGTCATCACAACGAGACAGGCTGCATAACTCAACAGGGTTACGATGTATGGCATGTGGCGATGTTCACGATGACTGAGTTCGAGGTGCGTCCATTTTTTGAGTAATCGAAACAGGTTTATGCCTGTCATTGGCACAAAGATTGTGAAGAAATAGACAATGCACAAAATCAGCAACTTATATCCCCACGGCAGCACTTTCATATAACTGAAAAGAAACAGGCCGATAAACACCCACAGCGGAGAATACAGTGGCATGAAAATCGTAGAAAGGACTTTTGCTGTCTGTATGAATTTCTTTTCGTTCATTTGCAAATGATAATCAAAGTGTTATGGCGGTTCTTGTTTTTATCCACGACGGTGTATGACGGAGGGTATCCCCAATTCTATGCGATATTTTGCAATGGTACGGCGTGCAAGCGTGACACCCCTCTTTTTCATCTGCTCTACAATCTGGTCATCATTGAAAGGATGCTTTTTGTCCTCATTATCAATGATGTCACGCATCATTTCCTTCACACGACGACCGTCAATTTCCTCTCCTGCCGCATTCTTGCGTGTAAGTTTGAAGAAATCCGACAAAGGGTATATCCTGCCATCGACCAATGCGCATTTTGAGTTGCACACCCTCGATACGGTCGACACATCATATCCAGACCTTTTTGCCACATCTTCAAGCACAAGACGAACTTTGTCGTCTTCATCTTTGGATATGAAGAATTTCTTCTGCAAGTCAATGATTGCCTTCATCGTCTCATAGAGAGTACGGCGACGCTGTTTGACTGACTCTATGAACATTTGCGCCGATTCAATCTTATGTTTCGTGTATAGCATTCCCTCCTTTTCGCTGCGTGTCATCTTCTTCGGTTGCGCCATGTATGAGTTCAGTTGGTCAATATATTCTTGGCTGACGTGCAGACGTGGAACTTCGCCGCTGCTTAGCCTCATCTGTATGTTGCCTTCGGTGTCTGTTTCCACGATGAAATCGGGTATTTGCGTCTGCACTCTGTCACTTGTCGCCTCGCTCAAAGCAAAGCCGGGATTGACATTCAGTTTCTTTATATCGTCAAAAACGGCGTCTATCTGCATAGTGGACATGCCCATTATGCTTTTCAGACGTTCCTTATTTCTGTTGAGGAAAAGGTCGTAATGTTCGGCTATAATCCTGCGCTCCATTAACAGTATTCTCTCCTTTAACTCGGAGATTGGCTCGTCGTCATTATTGAGTTGGCGGTCTATCTGCAACAAGAGGCATTCCTGCATGGAACGCGCCCCAATGCCTGCAGGGTCGAAACTTTGCAGTATGTGCAGCACTCTTTCTACATCCTCATTGCTGACATACAGATACTCCTTAAACGCCAATTCATCGGTGATTGTATCTATTGGGCGGTCGATGAAACCGCGGTTATCTAACGAGCCAATCAGATATTTCAGTATTTTCTCATCATCTTCAGTCAAGTCGTAATTCATCATCTGCTCTTCCAAATACTCTATGAACGAACCGCTATCGCCAAGAGGCAACTCGTTTCTCGCCTCTCTGCCGTTGTTTGCTCCGAATACAGGCAGGTCGTCATCGCTGTATTGCGACAGGGTGTTTACTGTATCTCCGTCAACGTCGCTGTATGGGTCTACTCCAGTATCATTAGGATCGGTTTCATCGGACATTCCTGTACTTTCATCATCCATTTCATCGGCATTCCTCCCTGCCCCCTCCTCTAACGCAGGATTGTCTATCATTTCTTTCTTGACCTGCTGTTCAAACTCTGCAATAGGCATCTCCAACAACCTAACCAACTGCAATTGCTGCTGCGATAGTCGGAGTTGCTGTTCCGCCCTCTGAGTTTGAACTTGTGTCAAGGACTGTGGCATAAAAGATTTTAATTTATTGACAAAGTTTGATACGGTTAATAATTATGGTGAATTGTAATGATATTGTCATTTCAGAACATCTGCATAACTCGCTGAATACTTTCGATGAGAACATCCACTTCTTCTTTGGTGTTGTATAGTCCGAAAGAGGCACGGACTGTGCCTTCTACTCCGAGACGGTGCATGAGTGGTTCGGCACAGTGATGACCTGTACGCACGGCGATGCCGAGGCGGTCGAGGAGTGTACCGAGGTCGAGATGGTGAATTAGATTGCCGTCTTTGTTGAGTTGGAAAGATATTACGGCATCTTTATTGTGGGATGTACCGAAGATATGCATTCCATCTATTTGTTGCATTCGGTCAATGGCATAGTGAGTTAGTGTCTGCTCATGGAGGGATATATTGTCCATGCCGAGAGTTGATACGTAGTCGAGGGCTGTGGCAAGGGCATGGGATGCGATATAGTCGGGAGTACCTGCCTCGAACTTATAGGGCAGTTCGTTGTATGTCGTTTTCTCGAATGTTACGTTCTTTATCATTTCGCCTCCGCCTTGATAGGGAGGGAGTTTGTCGAGCCATTCTTCTTTGCCATACAGCACGCCTATGCCTGTTGGTCCGTAGATTTTATGCCCTGAGAAAGCGAAGAAGTCGCAATCTAAGTCTTGCACATCTACGGCGAAGTGGGGAACGGATTGCGCACCATCTATTAGGACGGGGATGTCGTGAGAATGGGCTATATTGATAATGTCCTTGACGGGGTTCACAATGCCAAGCACGTTGCTGACGTGGGTGCAAGCGACGATGCGTGTGCGTGGTGTCAGCAGTTTTTCGTATTCGTCGAGGTTTAGCGTGCCTTCATCTGACATGGGGATGACTTTGAGGATTGCTCCTTTACGCTCGCACATCATCTGCCATGGCACGATGTTGGAGTGATGCTCCATGGTGCTGACGATGATTTCATCGCCCTCGTTTACAAAGGCTTCACCAAAAGAGAAGGCTAAAAGATTGATGCTCTCGGTCGTGCCACGAGTGAAGAGAATTTCGTTGGTTGTTCGGGCATTGAGAAAGCGGCGGACGGTCTCACGGCTTGCTTCGTGGAGGTCGGTTGCTTTCTGCGAGAGGAAATGAACGCCACGATGTACGTTGGCATTGACATTGTAGTATTCGTCAACCATCGCCTCTACCACACATCGTGGCTTTTGGGTGGTGGCGGCGTTGTCGAGATATACCAAAGGTTTGCCATACACTTCCCTGCTTAGGATGGGGAAGTCTTTGCGTATTTTGTTTACATCGTACATCATTTATTCATCAGATTTTTTCACTTGCAAAGACGGCAGTCTTCGCATTTGTCGAGTTCTCCACGGAAACGCTTCTCTACCTTCACATAGAGTTTCTGACGGAGAGGCTCATATTTGATTTGGTCTATCACCTGCCCCATAAAGGCGTTCTTCAGCAGGGTGCGAGCCTCATCTTCGGAGATGCCTCGCTGGCGCATATAGAAAAGGGCTGTCTCGTCCATCACTCCCACGGTAGAGCCATGTGCGCACTTCACATCGTCGGCATATATCTCGAGCATTGGCTGGGTGAACATCCGAGCGTTGGAACTGGCACAGAGGTTGGCATTTGTCTCTTGCGAGGTGGTGTGCTGAGCATCTTTATCAACGAGGATTTTGCCTGCAAATGCACCGACGGAGTTGTCGTCAACGACGTATTTGTATAGTTCGGTTGAGTGGCAATTGGGTACTTGATGATGGATGAGGGTGTTGTTGTCAATGTGCTGATTTCCACTGCCTATGGCGCAGCCGTTCAGCGTTATCTCGGCGTTCTCTCCTGTGAGATATACATCGCAGAGATTGCGAGTCATGCCATTGAAGAGGGTGATGTTATTGTGCTTGACGGAGCAGTCACGCCCCTCACGAATATAGACATTGGAAAAGTGAGAACACAATGGAGTGGTCTCCTCTATCTCATAGATGTCGAGGCGAGAATTGTCGTGGCACACAATCTCCATGACTTGCGTGGTGAGGAACTGCTGTTTGTCTGCTGCGTGGTCGTTGATGATGACCGTTGCTTCAGCACCTTGCTCAAGGATGGCAAGCATCCGCCTGTTCATCATCGTTGCAGCATTGCCACGCAGCCAGTTATCAACAACTATAGGGGCTTCCACTCTCTCGTTCTTTGGCACATATATGAGCAGAGCATCGTGTACCAATGCGGTGTTGAGTGCTGTAATGGCATCCTCCTTGTCCGCCACATTATTATAATATGGTGTTACATCTATGGGGGCTTCCTTAATATTATATATGTATGGAGAAGCCTTTACCGTAATTGGCGAAAGGGATATGCCGTAATTGGGGGCAAAGGCAGAGGGTACATCCGTATATTTGTATCGCTCGACTTTCTTGGTGGGGAAGCCTTTGCTTCGGAAGGTGGCAAAAGCCTCATCGCGCACAGCATTCATGACGGGGCAACTTTTCGCCTTTATCACCTCGCTTGCCTCGTTGTATAGTTCGATGTATTGCTGTTCGCTCGTCATGCCAATTCTTCTTTTATCCAGTCAAATCCGTTATCCTCAATCTTTTGTGCAAGGCTGGCATCGCCTGTTTTGACGATACGACCATCTATAAGCACATGAACGAAGTCGGGGGTGATGTAATCGAGCAAACGCTGATAGTGGGTTATAACGATGGCGCTTGTTTCGGGTGTGCGAAGTTTGTTGAAGCCCTCTGCAACGATACGAAGGGCATCTACATCAAGCCCCGAATCTGTCTCGTCGAGAATGCAGAACGTCGGTTCAAGCATCGCCATCTGGAAAATCTCGTTGCGCTTGCGTTCTCCGCCAGAGAAGCCTTCGTTGACCGAGCGATTCATCAGTTTCTGGTCAATCTCAACCAACTTGCGTTTCTCACGCATGATTTTCAGAAAGTCAGTAGATTTCAACGGCTCTTTTCCAAGGTATTCACGGCGCGCATTGACGGCTGCTCGCATGAAGTTCGTCATGCTGACACCGGGGATTTCTGTTGGTTGCTGAAACGACAGGAAGATGCCTGCACGGGCACGCTCCTCGGTCTTCATCTCCAGAAGGTTCTGTTCGTTGAAAGTAATGCAGCCTTCCGTCACCTCGTATGCAGGATTGCCAACGATGACATTGCCCAATGTTGATTTTCCTGCACCATTCGTCCCCATGAGGGCGTGTATCTCTCCATCTTTGATGGTCAAGTTTACGCCTTTCAATATCTCTTTGCCACCAACCGTGGCGTGTAAGTTCTTTATTTCTAACATTCTATCCTACTGTTCCTTCAAGTGATACGCTTAATAATTTCTGTGCCTCGACAGCAAACTCCATTGGCAGTTTGTTTATGACGTCTTTGGCATAGCCATTGACAATAAGACCCACAGCCTCTTCAGTGGATATGCCTCGCTGATTGCAGTAGAGCAGTTGCTCCTCATTGATTTTCGATGTTGTTGCCTCGTGTTCTACTGTGGCGGTGTTGTTGTGGATATCCATATACGGGAATGTGTGAGCGCCGCACTCGCTGCCAAGCAACAAAGAGTCGCACGAAGAGTAATTGCGAGCGCCGTCAGCACTCTTTGCCACACGCACAAGACCACGATAGGAGTTTTGAGACATTCCTGCCGATATGCCTTTGGAAATGATTGTTGAGCGTGTGTTTTTTCCAATGTGAATCATCTTTGTGCCAGTGTCTGCCTCTTGATGATTGTTGGTGACTGCCACCGAATAAAATTCCGCTTGACTATTATCGCCACGCAACACACACGAAGGATATTTCCAAGTAATTGCCGACCCTGTCTCTACTTGTGTCCATGAAAGTTTGGAGTTAGCCCCTCGCAAATCTCCACGTTTTGTGACGAGGTTCAGCACGCCTCCACGACCTTCAGCATCCCCGGGATACCAGTTTTGCACTGTGGAATACTTAACCTCCGAGTTATCCATTACTACTATCTCCACAATAGCGGCGTGCAACTGCTTTTCATCACGCATAGGAGCGGTACATCCCTCCAAATAAGAAACATACGAACCTGCATCACACACAATCAGTGTCCGCTCAAACTGCCCTGTATTACGAGCATTTATGCGGAAATATGTGGAAAGTTCCATAGGGCAGCGAGTGTTCTTTGGGATATAGACAAACGAACCATCGCTGAACACAGCGGAATTGAGAGCGGCAAAATAATTGTCCTTTGGTGGAACAACACTTCCCAAGTATTGTCTTACCAAATCAGGGTATTCCCTTACAGCCTCGCTGATAGAGCAGAAGATGATGCCTTTCTCCGACAGTTTTTCTTTGAAAGTAGTCTTCACAGACACGGAATCCATCACAGCATCCACAGCCGTGCCAGACAAAGCCAAACGCTCTTCAAGAGGTATGCCGAGTTTGTCAAAGGTCTTCATCAGTTCGGGGTCAATGTCATCTACCGTTTTCGGCCCTTTGTCTTTGCCGACAGTCGGGTCTGCATAATAAGAAATCTCTTGATAGTCAATTTCTGGCAAATGCACATGCCCCCATGTCGGCTGTTTCTGTGTCAGCCAATAGTTATAGGCATCGAGGCGAAACTGCAAAAGCCACTCTGGCTCATCCTTCTTTTTGGAAATCAGCCTTATGACATCCTCATTGAGTCCCTTGTCTATTATTTCAGTCTGCACATCGGTAGTGAATCCAAACTCATACTTCTTCTCCGCCACCTTCTTCACAAACTCATTCGATTCACTCATTTACTTTCTTCAAAGGATTAAGTTTTTCCGATGCTTCATCTATCACAGGCTGTATGCCATGTTTAGGCTCTGCGCCGTTTTCTTCCTCCGTCTTATCTGTAACGATAAGAATATCGGGAATTGCAACTTGTGTTAGATGCTTAACAGAGTAATATAATTCAGGACGTTCTTCCAGTTTCTGCGGACGACAGCCTCCATTACTTGCAATAAAATCAAGAATGTTGAATGCCACACTGAGTATCAACGCATAACTGACAAAGCCGACAGCCGCCCCTATAAGGCGATTGAAGAAATTGAGTTTCAACTTCTTCAAAATCTCTGCCAACAAGGATGCGACCCAGCCAAGAATGAGAGGCACAAACACGACGATAACCACAAACGCAAGGATGCGGCCAATACCGACAGCCGCCCCTGTCTTATCTGCAAGAAAATCGCCAAACTGATGATATGCCACGGCTGCAATGACGAGACCTAAAGCAATACCCAAGAAATTGGCTATCTGCTTCAATGCTCCTTGCCGATAACCGACAATAACACCTATCAGAAGAAATATGTATATTATCAGTTCCATTTACAGTTTTGTCTTTACTTCAACCTCTGTGTAAGTCTCCAATATATCGCCTTCACGGATGTTGTTGTAATTCACGATAGAGATACCGCATTCGAAATCACGACCAACCTCCTTAACATCATCCTTAAAGCGTTTGAGGGCAAGGATTTCTCCCGTGTGAACAACGATACCGTCGCGGATGACACGCACTTTGTCTGAACGATGCACCTTGCCTTCCGTTACCCAGCAACCGGCCACTGTACCAACCTTCGTGATGTGATATACTTGACGCACATCCACCTGTGCCGTGATTTCCTCTTTGAGAGTTGGGGCAAGCATGCCCTCCATAGCGTCTTTCACCTCTTCTATAGCATCGTAGATGATAGAATACAGACGAATATCGACACCATACTGCTCTGCCAAACGGCGTGCCGCAGCGGAAGGACGCACTTGGAAACCGATGATAATCACATTCTCCGATGCATGTGCCAGTTCAACATCATTCTCACTGATTTGACCCACAGCCTTGTGGATTACATTAACCTGTATCTTCTCCGTAGACAGTTTGATGAGAGAGTCAGACAGAGCCTCGATAGAACCGTCCACGTCACCCTTGACAATGAGGTTGAGTTCCTTAAAGTCGCCAAGTGCGATACGGCGACCGAGTTCATCAAGAGTGAGACGTGTCTGTGTACGCAGACCTTGTTCACGTTTCAACTGCTCACGCTTGTTGCATATCTCACGTGCCTCCTGCTCTGTCTCCATCACATGGAATGTATCACCTGCTGTAGGAGCGCCATTAAGACCAAGGATTACAGCAGGTTCAGCAGGCAATGCCTTGTCAATGCGCTGTCCACGCTCGTTGAACATCGCCTTGATTTTTCCGTAGTGAGTTCCTGCCAGCACGATGTCACCCTGTTTGAGCGTTCCGTTCTGCACAAGGATAGTAGCCACATAGCCACGTCCTTTGTCAAGGGTAGACTCGATGATAGAACCAGTTGCCTTGCGGTTAGGGTTTGCCTTGAGGTCAAGCATTTCCGCCTCAAGCAGCACCTTGTCCATCAGTTCTTCAACACCAATACCTTTTTTGGCACTAATGTCTTGGCTCTGATACTTACCGCCCCATTCTTCCACAAGCAAATTCATTGCGGAAAGTTGCTCCTTTATCTTGTCGGGATTAGCTCCATGCTTATCTATTTTATTGATTGCAAACACCATAGGCACTCCTGCCGCTTGAGCGTGAGAGATAGCCTCCTTTGTCTGAGGCATCACGTCGTCGTCGGCAGCAACGATGATGATTGCAATGTCCGTGACCTTAGCACCACGGGCGCGCATAGCAGTGAACGCTTCGTGACCCGGAGTATCAAGGAATGTTATCTTTCTTCCGTCCTTCATCTTCACGTTATATGCTCCGATGTGCTGAGTGATGCCACCTGCCTCACCTGCAATAACGTTAGTGTTGCGGATATAGTCGAGAAGCGAAGTCTTACCATGGTCAACGTGACCCATCACAGTGATGATTGGCGCACGTCTTTCGAGGTCTTCCTCCTTGTCCTCAACCTCCTCAATGGCGTTGGACACTTCTTCTGACACATATTGTGTAGTATAGCCAAATTCCTCTGCAACGATATTGATTGTCTCGGCATCAAGACGCTGGTTGATACTTACCATCATGCCGATAGACATACATGTGCCGATAACCTTTGTGACAGGCACATCCATCATCGTAGCGAGTTCGTTGGCAGTCACAAATTCTGTGAGTTTCAGCACCTTGCTCTCAGCATTTTCAGCCCTCATCTCCTCTTCCATACGGTCGTGGATAGCCTGACGCTTGTCCTTGCGGTACTTCACGCCCTTCTTCTCCTGCTTTGCCGTAAGACGTGCGAGAGTCTCCTTAACCTGCTTTGCTACTTCTTCCTCGCTCAGTTCTTGAGGCTTGACTGGCTGTTTCTGCTTCTTGTTTTTCTTCTTGCCCTGTGGCTGCTGATTTTGGTTCTTCTGCTGATTAGGCTGTGCCGCACCGGGCTTGTTACCTGCAGCAGGTTTTTGTCCGTTGTTCTGCTTGGCAGCCGCAGCAATATCTACCTTATTGCTATTGATGCGGTTACGCTTCTTCTTCTGACCACTACCTTGCTGCCCCTGTGCGTTCTGCCCTTGTTGGTCACCTCCCGGCTTCTGCTGCTGTGCCTTCTGTTTAGCCTCCTTCCTGCGTTCAGCCCTGCTCTTGCGGTCTGGACGAGTCTTTGTGTTAATTGAAGAGAGGTCAATGAAACCTACTTGCTTGAACTGCACGCCGGCATCTGACGGAGCGGCGAGACGATATACGCCGTTTTCGTCCTGTTCCAAGCGGTCAGCAGGTGTCTGCTTACCCTGCTTTTTAGGCTCAGCAGATGCTGGTTGCTCCTTGTGTTCGGGAGCAGGGGTTGGTTGTGCAGGAGCAGATACAGGCTGCACCTCCGCAGGCTTCTCCACCTTTGCTGGTTCAGCAACAGGTTTTGGAGCAACAGGCTCTTTTACTGGGGCAGGCTCAGCCTTTGGCTTCTCGGCAGACGGAATGTCCGCTTTCTTCTCTGGCTTCAAGTCGTTGATGTTGCCAACAATTTTCAGTTGAGGTTTATTAGCCTCTTTCTTCTCACGTTCTATGCGTTCTCTCTCCTCTCGTTGAGCCTGTTGACGTTCCTTCTTCTCCTGCTGTTCCTTCTCTTTCTTGTTCTGTATCTTCTGTTTGGTGTCGGCATTCTTCTTCATGTCCTCGCCAAACTCCTTCACAAGCAGACTGTACTGCTCGTCGGAGATTTTCGCATTGGGTGTAGCATCTTGCAGTGCAAGCCCCTTCCGTTGCAGAAATTCTGCCACGGTGTTGATACCAACGTTGAGTTCTTTTAATGCCTTATTTAGTCTTACTGCCATATTTTTTCTTTAATATCAAATGTTAATAATCTGTTTCACGACGGACGAAGTGTGTCCCTGTCATGGGATGCTCAGTGCGTCGGAACAGACACCAAGCATCATCACTCAACGAGTACCATTTTTACTCCTCGAATTCGGCTTTGAGAATGCGGATTACCTCATCCACAGTATCTTCCTCAAGGTCGGCCTTCTCGACGAGCATTGCACGTGGAGCGCCCAGCACACTCTTGGCTGTTTCAAGACCGAGACTCTTGATAGCGTCGATAATCCATGGGTCAATCTCGTCCTTGAACTCGTCAAGGTAGATGTCCTCCTCGTCTTGCTGTTCGTCGCCGTCAAGTTCGCGGAACACGTCAATGGTGTAACCTGTCAGCATACTTGCCAACTTGATGTTGTCACCATTCTTACCAATAGCAAGGCTCACTTGGTCGGGCTTCAGATACACCTCAGCCTTCTTTGCCTCCTCGTCAAGAGTGATGGAAGACACTGCCGCAGGACTCAAAGACCTTTGGATAAAGAGTTTTGTGTTTGTTGTATAATTGATTACATCAATGTTTTCGTTATGCAGTTCACGCACGATGCCATGAATACGGCTACCTTTCACACCGACGCAAGCACCCACAGGGTCAATGCGCTCGTTGTAACTCTCCACCGCAATTTTCGCACGTTCTCCCGGAATGCGGGCAACCCTCTGCACAGTGATGAGGCCGTCGTTTATCTCTGGCACTTCCTGCTCCAAAAGGCGGAGGAGGAATTCTGTTGATGTGCGTGAAAGGATAATCTTCGGATTATTGTTTGCGTTATCCACCCTTGCCACAACAGCACGAGCAGTCTCGCCCTTGCGGAAGAAGTCGCCCGGTATCTGCTCATTCTTTGGCAACAGAAGTTCGTTGCCCTCATCGTCGAGCAGAAGCATTTCTCTCTTCCATATCTGATATACCTCTCCACTCACGATTGTGCCAATCTTGTCCACATACTTATTATAGAGGTTGTCATGCTCCAAATCAAGGATTTTGCTCGCCATAGTCTGACGGAGCGTAAGGATTGCACGGCGGCCAAACTTCGAGAACTCTATCTTCTCGCTCACTTCCTCGCCCACCTCGAAGTCCTCGTCAATCTTCTGAGCCTCCGACAGGCATATCTCCGCATTCTCATTCTTCACTGCACCGTCCTCAACAACCACACGGTTGCGATAAATCTCGAAGTCTCCCTTGTCTGGGTTCACGATTACGTCGAAATTCTCATCCGAGCCGTAAGTCTTCTGCAGCACGCTGCGGAAACTGTCCTCGATGACACTGACCAGCGTTGTGCGGTCAATGTTTTTGTTCTCCTTGAAGTCCTTAAAGGTACTAATCAAGTTGACCTGTGACTGATTTTTCTTTGCCATATTATATCGTTTTATTTGAAATCAATGATATTCTTCACCCACTTCACATCACCATAGCCAAACTCCTTGTCCACCTCAACCATTTGCGGGCGCTTCTTACCCTCTATGCGCTGCTTCTCCTCAATCGTCACCACAAAGCCGTTCTCGTCAGCCGACTTCAAGCATCCCTCCATTTTCTTACCGTCAGCCGTCAGCAACTCCACATCATAGCCCACAGAGTTCACATATTGCTGCAACACCTTGAACGGCTGCCCAATACCTGCCGACCCCACTTCAAGTTCAAAGTCCTCAACATCACGGTCGAAATGGTCTTCGATGAACCTGCTCAACTCGCAGCAGTCCTCAATCCACACTCCATCCTTATGGTCAATCTCCACAGTGATTTTGTTCTGCTCATCCACCGAAGCGTCAACCAGAAAATACTCCTTTCCCTCGAGCCATTCAGCGACCAAGTCCGTCACTTTGTTTTTGTCAATCATAACACTAATATATACATTATAATTATAGAAAAAGAGGGAACTCTCAGTCCCTCTCCATCCCTTTTCACCTGCAAAAGTAATACATTCCAAAAAAATACACAAATTTATTGCTATTTTTTTCCTTATAACTATATAAATAATCAGAATGAGAGTCTAACACCACCCATGAAAGTAGCCTTTGGCATCGGGTAGCCAAGGTTTATTTCATACCTTTGCGCCAGCAAATTCTCGCCACGCACCCATAGATTGAGATTGCGTGTAACAGAATAATTGACCGCGGCATTGAGCAACGTGAAACTTTCGCTATGCTCGTCTGCGCCAACCGCTGTATAAAGGTGGTTAATGTACTGCAAACCTGCATTGACAGTCCATTTGCAGCAACGGAAATCAACGCCAAGAAATCCCTTGTATGCAGGTGCGGCAACAACCTTGTCACGCATGTGCAGGAAAGAGTGGTTTGTATTGACAGACCAGTGGTTATCAATATGATAAGTCGCATCAAGTTCCACACCGCTATTGCGAAACTCTCCCGAGTTCACATTCTTCCCTGCCACAACCTGTATCATATTTTCTCCGTCAATTATGAACAGGTTCACTCCGTATGACAGTTGCCCGCCAAGCATTCTGTGCCGCCATGCCAATTCGTAGTTCATCAGACGTTCTGCGTGGAGCGAGTCGTGGTTTGCTGTGCCATATAGGTACATATCCTTCGTGGTAGGATTGCGGAAACCTTTGCCAAGCGAGGCTTTCAGTTCGGCTGTGGGCATGGGGCGATACACCACACCTGCCTGAGGCACCCATTCGCCTCCTGCCTTCGAGTGGTGGTCGTATCGCAGTCCTACATCAACAGTAAAGACTGTGCCTAAATCCTGTCGAAAGTCCACATATCCAGCCACTTCGTTTTCATGCGCATGCGCACTCTGCATCCGTCTCCGGTCGGTGGTTACAACCTCTCCCGTCTTACGGTCGGTGTAATACGCCCTGCCGTAAATGTGCTGATAATCTATGCCAGCAGTCAGTCGATTGCCTTGAAAGAGCGACATGCTCTGCCACCACGACACACCAGCCACGGCATCCTTCGAGCGGAACAGGTCGGTCTGCGGCACACTCACTCCGTCAGCATCATAGCCATCGTTTATCTTGTGCCAACCAAAGTTATCATATACACTCAGCGCTCCGCTCGTCCGTTTATAGTGGTTCTCTATCACTATGTTCGCCGCACCACGTGTTATCCACTGGTCATTCTCCAACTTCGGCATGCTAACCGCGCCGGGATTGCTTGCATTGAAATGAGTGATGTCGAGGTCAGCGTACGCCTTCCAATGGTCGGTAAAGTCATAGCCCACCTTCACATATCCTCCGTACTGCTCGAACCCCATGTTGGGGCGGTGATTGTCCGTGCGATTATACTGAGCCGCCACAGTACTTGAGAATCTGCCAAGTTTCACTTGGTTGCTTGCCTCCGTCTGCACCGTTCCATAACTTCCTGCGCCTATATTTACATTGGTATAGACCCCGTCACGTGTAGCGGCACGAGTGACGATGTTCATCACTCCTCCCATGGCATTGCTGCCATACAGCACCGATGCCGGTCCACGCAGCACCTCCACTCGCTCAGCCATGAGTGTCTGATAACTGTCGGAAATGGCATGCCCATACACGCCTTGATACTGAGGGTGACCGTCTATCAACACCAGCACCTGACCGCTACCCGCACTCAAACCACGCAGGTTGATTCCACCAGCAGCGCCCGTTGACACGCCATATCCCATTATGCCACGACTGGTGACAAACAATCCCGGCACTTGCTGCATCACAGTAGGCAAAACCGACGGGAAATTCTGCTCCGTCAGTTTCTCACGGTCAACGACAGTGACCGTCATAGGCAAGTGCCTTATGTCCGCCTCGTTGCGAGTGCCTGTAACCACAACTTCCTGCAACTTGGCAATGCTATCATTCTGAGCCATAAGCGGCATCACCAGCAAGTGTGCTGCTATTAGCAATGCTATTTGTTTATTCATATACTGTTTATTTCAATCGTTTGAAAACCTTTTTTACGTATGTCCTACCCTATTTGGCGCCGCCAGTCCTTCACCGGGGAGGACTCTAATCCTTTGCCGTGAAGGATTGCAGTCCTCCCAGTGAAGGACTGAACATGCTAACGGCTGTTATCCGAAGAACATATACGCTATGGCAATGGCTGCTATAACGCCTGCGAGGTCGGCGAGCAGTCCGCAAGTGACTGCATGGCGTGTGTGGCGTATGCCGACAGAGCCGAAATAGACGGCGAGGATGTAGAAAGTGGTGTCGGTCGACCCTTGGAAGATGCAGGAGAGGCGACCAGCGAAGGAGTCTGCTCCGTAGGTGGTCATGGTGTCGACCATCATGCCCCGAGCGCCCGAGCCTGAAAGGGGCTTCATGATGGCGGTTGGGAGGGCGGCAACGAAGTCGGTGTTGCCTCCGCATGCCTCGACACACCAGTTGATGCCGCTGATGAGGATGTCCATGCCTCCGCTGGCACGGAACACGCCAATGGCAACAAGCATAGCAACAAGATATGGTATGACTCTCACGGCTGTGGAAAATCCCTCTTTTGCGCCTTCGATGAATGCCTCATACACATTGATTTTCTTGGTCGCTCCTGCTATGATGAACGAGAGCATTATGCCAAAAAGTATGACATTGGCAGCGATAGTGCTGACCGCATCCATAGTGTCCTTGTCCAATTTGCTGAACCCCCAAATGATAGTTGCGACAAGCAAGCACAGTCCGCCAAGCGTGCCGAGGAGGACTGGTTGCAAGAGGTTTATCTTCTGATAGATGCTGACGATGACGATGCCTGCCAAAGTGGCTACGAAGGTGGCGAGGAGGATGGGGACGAAGATGTCGGTGGGTTGCGATGCGCCGAGTTGCGCACGATAGACCATTATAGACACAGGAATGATTGTCAGCCCCGAAGTATTCAGCACAAGGAACATTATCATGGGGTTGCTTGCAGTGCTGTTGCGTTTGGCTATTTTGTCAGCAGACCATCCGTGCCGTTTGCCTTCCGCTTCGTTCTGCTTCACGTTCAGTTCCTGCATGCTCTCCATTGCTTTAAGCCCCAACGGCGTAGCGGCATTGTCAAGCCCTAACATATTGGCGGCAATGTTCATAAAGATATGCCCTGTGGCAGGATGCCCCTTGGGAATGTCGGGGAAAAGCCGTGTGAACAAAGGGCTGAGGGTACGTGAAAGGGCATCGACTGCTCCGCCACGCTCGCCAATCTTCATCACCCCCATCCATAGGGATAGAACGCCAGTAAGTCCGAGGGAAATCTCAAAGGCTGTCTTGGAATTGTCGAATGTGGAACTGATGATGTCGGCAAACACGCCCGTATTGCCTGTGAAGCACTGAACGACAGAGCATACTGCCGCCAAAAGAAAGAAGGCTATCCAAATGTAATTGAGAACCATTGGAGATGCTGGAAAGGTGTTATATATAAGAAAAACGCAAGAAGGCACAAAGGATGCGACCTTCTTGCGTTGAAGCGTTAGAATTTACTGAACAATGATTTTCTTGCCGTCCTGTATGTACAGACCTTTCGCTGGTGTCTGAACAGGTCTTCCCATAAGGTCGTAGACCTTGGCATTGCCGTTTTCGGACGTTACGCTTTTTATTGCGTCCGGGTCTTCCTCGTTGTCTCCACCGTTGTCATCGCCATCGTCGCCCTTGTTGTCGTCATCGCCATCATTGTCTGCATCGGGAATAGGATTGTCGCCCAGACGGAAGAGTTTTGCGCCGTGGCTTGGCACTTGCGTGCTGATTGTGCCAGTGGCAGGGTCGAGGTCTTCTTTTGCCCACACGTCGTAGACAGGCACTGACTCTTCTGCGCCATAGCCGAACTGGGTGAGGTCTACGGTGAATGGCTCATTCTTGGTCACATAGAAGATGAACTCCATCGTTGTGCCTGTTGAATTAGGATTGTCGGTGTCGCAACTGGAATCATATCCGCAGAGAGCCTTGAATGTCTTGTAGGTATGGCCTTCAGGAAGGTCGTAGATGAGCGTGCAAGCACCGTTCATGCCTAAACCTGTATCGTATGCTTGACCGTCTACAACCAGTGTCTTGCCTTCCACATTCTTGTTGATATTCAGACTACCCCAATCGGCTGTGTAAGAAGTGTGTTTAAGTGTCGTGAGCGACGTCTCGTTGCCGTCTTCGTCGATAAGCACAGGGTTGATGAGGTCAGCACGGTCATAAGAGAAATCGTCGCCACCATTGGTTACTACGATTTTCAGTTGGGCTGCATTGGTCACATCTGCTTCCATCTCTTTTGACTTTGTGCCAGTGCGAGAGATAAGCCCTGAATGTGCCGCCCAATCTTCCTGCTCGTTTGTGAGCGGATTTTGGTCGAACACCATAAAGCGGATAGAGGTTGTTGAATTATTCTGGTTTATACCCGAGTCATCTGCTGCCGCCATTGCCTTGAAACGAGTGACGTCCATGTCGTCGGGGATAGTGAAGAAGATGGCGGCATTGGCATCGGTGGAGAAACCTCTGTCGTAAGTAACGCCCAGCACCTTCATCTTGCCGCCGTTGTCTACGTTCTTGTTCTCATAGACACGGTTGAAGTAGGAGTCGGTGTATTGGCGAGTCTTGTATGTTCCAGTAAGTTCTACCTCTGTTCCGTCACGAAGGATGAGCGTCGGGTTAATCCAGTCGCCATGGTCATAATTGTAGTTGTCGCCACCGTCGTCGACTACCAGCACGAGGGTCTTGCTGCCCTCTGGCCACTCGATGTCGACATCCACTGCGTGACCAGTGGTGGTGTATGCCACAGTCTCCGACTTATAGAGAGCCTTATCGCCTACAACCCATCGTGTGTTGTCGCGTTGGAAGAGGGCGAGGTAGCGGTTGCCTGTCACGGTGTCTATTGATGTCCACACTACACGACCGTTGTCTTCGTTGTTCATCACTTGGTGTGCATCAACGGCGTATTTGTGCATGCGGTGGTATTCCTCGTTGTTCATCAGAGAGAGCGTGAAAGCATCGTTCTTCGTCATCTCGCCACCGAAGAAGAGAGGCGAGTGGCAGATGCCCCACAGTGTCATCATCGTATATTGCTCATTCTGAGTGAGATTTGTCCATCGGCCTTTATCGGCATTAGTATAGCCTGTATCGCTTATAGTCATAGCAATCTGTCCGAGCGGCAACATGTCGCAGTCAGCGTAATTGCCGGGGCGAGCATATTTGCTCCACTCATGCGCCTCTTTGAATACGGCATCCACGTGGCTCCAGTTGTCCCACAGGTCATCCATCATACGCCACATATTGGCATTTGCCAAACACTCATCAGCGTATGTGTACTGCGTCTTGCCCGGACTGAGCGAAAGGACAATAGGTCTGCCACACTGGTCAATCGCCTTGCGAATCATGTGTATCTCATCGGTGTAGAACGGACGCGACATGTCGTCGACCTTGATGAAGTCTACTCCCCATTCGGCATAGAGGTCTATGATGCTGTTGTAGTAGAGTTGACCGTATTCGTTGTTCTTGACAAGCAGATTGTCTTTTAGCCACGTGCATGGAGGGGTGGTGTTGGTGTATACCTGCGTCCAAGGAGTGCTTTCGCTGCCTTTCAACTTGTAAGATGAACCGACAACAGACTTTGGCACACCACGCATGATGTGAATGCCGAACTTCAAGCCCATTTCGTGCAGTTTGTCCGCAATCGCCTTGAAACCTTCATTCTTCCCGTTGACCATAGCAGAAGGGAAGCGTGAGGGAGAAGGCAGATAGCGGCCGTACTCGTCAAACACATAGTCTTGGTCGCCTCTTTGGTTGTAGTTGCCTCCACCGAGCGATGGGTGGTTGCAGTACCAGCGAATATCTATCACGACATACTCCCAGCCGTGCTTAACAAGGTCGTTGTCCACTAAATACTTGGCATTCTGCATCACCTCCTTCTCCGTTACGGAAGAGTAGTAGCAGTCCCACGAGTTCCATCCCATTGGCGGTGTCATCGCCCATGTGCGGAATGCGGCGATATCTTCGTCGCCTTGCGCCTTGGCAAATCCCATTGACAGCAAAGCCATCATAAGAGTTAAAGCCGTTTTCTTCATTTGTGTATTGTTGATTAAGTTAATTAGTTAGTATCACAGTTCCTTAATATCCAAAATATTTCTCCAAACGTTTCCGTTCCTTCTTCGTTATCTGTATGACAGAGCCATGGCGAGGGGTGAAGTTCCCTTTCGTCGGCGTGTCCTGCACATACTCAAAGTTCTTCAAGTCGCCTTTGCAGAACTGGTAGTAACCATTGGCATAGCAGTCGTACATCAAGATGTATTCATCGCTGCCGATGAGAGGGAAGACCGACGAACCCTCCACGGGATACTGCCCGGGCTTCTGCAAGTGACGCCATTCCACAGTGTAAGGGCCTGTGAGCGACTTGCTTGTGGCGCGCATCACGCCCTGCCGAGTGCGCCAGCCGCCATCGGGGCCGTTGGGGTTTATCACACTCCTGCCCTCGTCTTTGAAGAACAGCACATACTCTTGGTTTTTCTTGTCGTAGATGATGTCGCCATCGATGCTTGCAGTGCCGAAGTCGAGCAGCAGTTGAGGCTCGGTGATGTCGGTGAAGTCCTCGTTGGCATAACTGTAAAAGAGTTTGAAGTATGGCTGATAAAACTTCTTGCGCTCGCCAGTCTTGCGGTCAGTCTCCCAGTCGTTGGTCTCATACTCCCAGTCGTGGCGACCAATGGAGTAGTAAATCATATACTTCTGCGCTACTGGATCCCAGATTGTCTGCGGCGCCCATACGGCATGCAGGTTATCCCTGTCGAAGCCTTCGAGATGAGGGAAACGAGTGGGGAAATCTATCGCCGTGTGCTGCCAATGGATGAGGTCAGTGCTGCGCATAAGGACAAGACCGTCGTTTGACTGCCACCCTTCGCTTGAACGCATATCGGTCAGCACCATATAGAACGTCTTGCCGTCCTCCGCCCTTATGATGTGAGGGTCGCGTATGCTTGCCTTCAGCGATATAGTGTCCGATGCCACCACAGGTTTGCCGTCGTTGAGCGAGCGGTAGTTGAAACCATCGTCGCTAATAGCGTAGCGGATTTGTTCGCCTTCGGGAGTATTGTTGGAGAAGAAGGCAAAGAGATAGGACGTGTATTTCTGCGCATTGATGCATAGGCACGCCACCAACGCAAGCATGGCTAATGATGTCCTTTTCATAGTAGGCATGCGTTTATTTGTTCAGCACTTTCTTTCTCTCTTGGATGATGATGCCTTTCGCAGCCTTATTAGTCAGACGACCATTCAAGTCATACACTTTGCTGTCCTTCACATCGTCTTTCACATCGCTAATGGATGTTTCATCGCCATTATCGTCACCGTTGTCATCGCCGTTATCGTCTCCATTGTCATCACCATTGCCTTCACCGTTACCGTCTCCTTCATCATCGCCGTCATCACCACCGTCAGGCGATTCAGTATATTTATCTTCAACATCCTTAGACACTTCCTCAGTGTCTTCCATAATGGCTACGACCTCTTCTTCTGACAGAGCATAGTTGTATACGCGGAAGTCATCCATATATCCCTTGAAATATGGGTCGGCAGTGAACATTGAACGACCAATGTAGCAGAGCGACGGCGCAATGTCTGACGGCTTGATAGTGAAGTCGCTTGCTTCGGCTACGTTCTTGCCGTTGACATACATAACGGCTTGCACCTTACCGTTTACAGGCTTTATTGTCACTGCCACATGATACCAAATGTTGGCACTGAGTTTGTTGCTGTGGCTGAGTTTCTGTTCGTCGCCTCCGTTCTTCATCACAAAACTGAGAACATTGCCGTCGTTGGAAGGCGTGAGGAACATATACTGGTCTGTGCCATTGCCAAAGTCGAAGATGCGCTGCCATTTTTCAAGGTTGGTAACTTTCACCCATGCCGCAATGGTAATTTCATCTTGATTTCCCACAGAGTATGGAAGCATTGCGTATGCTGTTCCTGTGGTGAGCGAGAGGCTGCGTGTGCCTGACTTCACTTGCGAAGAAGCAGTTATGTATGTCGCACTGCCTGAGAACGACGCATCAAGGTGGTTTGCCGTATTGTCAGCCAAAGTGCCGTCGAACTGCAACTGACACAGCAGTCCTTTCTCCGCAAGAGGCGCTGCCGGCAACGTGTTGGAATCTTTTGAGCGGTTGCCCGACAGGTCTACGGCTTTTACCTTATATATATATTCTGTGCCGGGGAGTACAGTATTGTCTATAAATGTAGTCTCTGTAATGTTGCGGCCAATAGTATTCCACTCTGTTTCGCTTTCACTTATTACCGTGCCTCTCAACACTATGTAACTTGCCACGTCGCTGGAAGTGGAAGCGGCCCATGACAATTCCACGCTTCCTATGCGCTGCTTTGCCGTCAAGTCCTTAGGAGCAACAGGAGCAGTCGTTTCTGCTTTCGCATCCAGCGGCATAAAACGCCACATGTAACGCTTGAGCGTAGCGTCCGTAGTCTTATCCGTCGGCGCATCACGAACAATGACGTTTGTTCCCGACGCATTGTCTTGACAATAGAGGTATTTGTTCGACAAACGGCTGATTATGTAGTAGTAACCGTCGCCAGCGTATTTGAGATACCACTGCTCTGTTTGACTATGACCTGCATCCCAACAGATGACGCCTGCGCCACTTTCCAAACTATTATTATTAACGTTCAGATTTACTTTGGTTGAGGTTGTGGCAACATTGTCGATGAACCAATAGGATATGTCTCCGTCAGTATAACTTGGATACACGTTCCAGTGCTGAGTAGTTCCGCTTGTGAGTCGTGTAGCAGTCTGAACATTGCTTGTTCCTTTCCATGTGAGCAGCATCTTGCTCGACTGGTTCATTATCTGATAAGTGCCGTCTATCACACCGGGAGCAACATCCTCTCCCCATGTGATGTCGAACAAGCGCTCAGCGTTTTTCTGCCCCTTCTGATAGCCCGTACCGCCAGGCACATCATAAACAAACATTCTCGTTGGACCATAGCCATTGAAGAAAACATCCTTTGTCTTAGATATGAATGCGAAAGAAGAAGAGTTTGCCTGACGTTCAGACGAACCAAGATAGCCATGCACCTCTCCCGTCACGTCGTTACGGTAAACAGCGCCGCTTGTCCATGCGCCTCGGTTTTCTCCATACCCTATACGCACACCCTCATTTGAATCGAGGCAGAACTGACCGCGAGCCTTGCTGTCGAAGCCCCACCAGATACCGTTCTCCATGCCGTAGTTCACACCAACAATCGCTTCGCCCACGTTGTGCAACTCATCGGCAGTAGCCACCTTGCCGTCAGCCTTAACAGTTGCAAAAAAGTCTGCGTATGTGTTGAACACACCTGCCAACTGGTGCGTGTTGCCCTCGTCAAGATACTCTTTCAGATAGTTATACCACGGCAAAGCCCTGTCGCAGTTGAGAGTATTTCCTCCACATATTCGGATGTCGTCAAAATATGGGTCTTCTTTAAGCAGTTTCGCAATCTCAAGAAAATCCTTCATCGCCTGATTTTCATTCGTTGCCTGCTCCCATACGTAGTCAGGCTCGTTGAATGGCGACACGCTGACAACTTCCAGTCCCTGCTCTCTCACAAATGCAACACTCGCCTTGATGAGTTTATACCACTCTCGAGGTTTGCCTCGATAGTTGGAACGACCTGTATAGTCTGTTATTTTTACGTTATCCCCTTTTTCGTTCTTTTCCTCAGGGTAATTACCTCTTTCATCTGCCTTATAGAACAAAGCCTCATGGTCACAATTGATGTTGACTTCTTTAGTTCCTGTCCGTTTAATCAAATCGCACCTCCACTTCAATTTGGTTTTCTGGCGTTCTGTAAGGGTATAAGTTCCGTCTCCATTGTCTATCACAATATCATTAGGCTGGAACGAGACACGCCCCGTGGCAAAATTGCCGTTACCGATATAGTTCACTCCACGAGCCACATTATAATCCCAGTCCCATGCGGCATCCATGCCCCAGTTCACTCTGTATTCTTTTCCCTTATCGTTGATGTCGAAAACGATGTCGGTATCGGCTTTCTTGAAAGCCTGCATATAGTCTGCGCCTGTCTGTGCATCAACTGCTACGCTGGATGCGAGTACTGCTATGAGAGATAATAATTCTTTTTTCATTGCCTATAAATTTTTAGTTAGAAAAGATTAGGTTAAGCATATTCGCCACAAAGATAAAGAAAAAAAGCATAAAACAGAAATGTTTATGGCAAAAAAGCACCAAAAGCCACTTTTTCTGCCAAACTAATGCCTTTATGAGTTCTTTGCAGCACAAAATGAAGTGGCGGAGACCTTGCTCAGACCTCCGCCACAACCTTATTTCGCTATGATAAGATAGTATTTCTTCTTGCCTTGCTGCACGAGGAGGTATTTGCTATCGAGCAGGTCAGTCGTTGCAAGCATCTGGTCGAACTGGCTGACTTTGTCCTTGTTGACGCTCACGCCACCGCCTTTCACGAGGGTTTTCAGTTCGCCCTTGCTTGGGAACACTGGGGCGAGGTCCACCGTGAGGTCGCTCAGTTTCACTCCTGCATCGAACACCGAGCGCTCTACCTCGAAGTGCGGCACTCCTGCGAACACGTCGAGCAACGTCTGCTCGTCGAGTTTCAGCAGCGACTCTTTTGTCGATTTGCCGAAGAGGATGTTGCTCGCCTCCACAGCCATGTCGTAGTCTTCCTTTGAGTGTACCATTATGGTGACTTCCTCCGCCAGTCGCTTTTGCAGCGCACGGCGACCCGGGTCAGCATCCTGCTCTGCTATGATTGCGTCGATTTCCTCTTTTTCGAGCGATGTGAAAATCTTGATGTAGCGCTTTGCGTCCTCGTCAGGCACGTTGAGCCAGAACTGGTAGAACTGGTAGGGCGATGTGCGGTTGCGGTCGAGCCACACGTTGCCGCTCTCGGTCTTTCCGAACTTCCTGCCGTCGCTCTTTGTGACGAGCGGGCATGTCAGCGCAAAGCATTCGTTGCCGTTGGTGCGGCGGATGAGTTCCGAGCCAGTAGTGATGTTTCCCCACTGGTCAGCACCTCCGAGTTGCAGTTTGCAGCCCATGTGTTCGTTTAGATAGAGGAAGTCATATCCCTGCAACAGCTGATAGGTGAACTCTGTGAAACTCAGTCCGTCACGAGCCTCGCCGTTCAGTCGCTTCTGCACGCTCTCCTTCGCCATCATGTAGTTCACAGTGATGTGCTTGCCCACCTCGCGAGCGAAGTCGAGGAAGGTGAAGTCTTTCATCCAGTCGTAGTTGTTGACCAGTTCCGCCTTGTTGGGAGCGTCGCTGTCGAAGTCGAGGAAGCGTGCCAACTGCTCTTTGATGCACTTCACGTTGTGGCGCAAAGTATCCTCGTCAAGCAGGTTGCGCTCCTGACTCTTTCCCGAGGGGTCGCCTATCATGCCCGTGGCGCCGCCCACCAGTGCAAGCGGCTTGTGTCCGCATCGCTGAAAGTGCCTCAGCATCATCACGCCACACAAGTGTCCGATGTGGAGCGAGTCTGCCGTCGGGTCGATGCCCAAGTATGCCGTAACCTGTTCTTTCCTTAGCAATTCGTCAGTGCCGGGCATCATCTGGTGTATCATGCCGCGCCACGTGAGTTCCTGTACAAAGTCTTTCATCTTATTCTTATATATAATATATAGGTTTTGTCTTATGCAATCTGCAAAATCGGATGCAAGCCGCAACATCGTATGCCAACAATGTCTGACGCCATATCCAATTTGCAAGTGCAAATATACAACATTTCTTATTAAGGAGGAAAGAAAAAAGCAGAAAACATCTTTTGGCGGCAAAGCCTCACCTCTGTTGGTGGCAACGCTTCGCCTCTATCCTTATTGCCTTTTTGCTGTTGTTTTTGACAACGGCGCACCTCTGAAACTCCCTGCCGTTCACGATTACAATACTCAGCCGTGACAAATTATA
>JAFLUT010000130.1 GCA_022508665.1 Prevotellaceae bacterium
GAATTACTCCAAATGGCCGTAGATGCTTGTGGGACACCTGTAATATGGAATGATTCAGGGAATATTAGTATTCCAAATACTGTCGATAATGCAAAAGGAGAGGAAAAACACGATATGGAGATTTGGGCATTATTTGCAAATCAGTCATTATATAAAAGAATGGTAGATGAAAGACAGTATGTTTGCCTTCGGCAGTAAGTCTTAGGTACGACGTGAGCCATTATGATGCGTGTAAAAAGTGGATAAAATCAGTGGACCACATTTTCTTAGACCGAATAGAAAGAGACTCCGAAAGGAGAGGTGCAGCTGATGTTCAGCCACATCAGCTATGAACGTGAGGAAATGAGCCTTGAGATGAAGGAGAAGAGCATCAGGCAGGACATGATGCTCTTTCCCAAGTCCATCTCACTGAAGGAGGTAATGGTGAAGGCAAAGCCTGTATGGCAGAAGGGAGACACGCTGAGCCATAACCTTGCGGCATTCTTGGGCAAGGGAGATGTGACTTTGGAGGACGGACTGAAACGCTTGCCGGGTGTGGAAGTGTCGAAGATGGGAACTATCAGCTACATGGGCAGACCTATCTCGCAGTTCAACATTGAGGGCATGGACTTGTTAGGCGGAAAATATAACCTTGCCACAAGAAACATCCCTGCCGACTATGTGAACTCGGTAGAGATTGTGCGCAACCACCATTCGCGGAAGGTGGATAAGGACAAGCCGAGCAATGAGGTGTCAATGAACATCAAGCTGGCAAAGAAGGCGAAGTTCAAACCTTTCGGACAGGAGGAAGCAGGGGCAGGATATATGCAGGATGGCAATGATGAGCTGCAAGCCCTTTTAGGTGTGACTGGCATGATGTTTACGGACAACTTTCAGACTATCTGTTCACTGAAAGGCGGCAACTACAAGGACTATGCCAAGGCGGATATGTACGACCACTTCGGCAGTTCGGACATCAGCACATCGGCAACAGGGCTGTTCAGCGGTTTCGATGGCGGTGCACCTCCGCAGGGGGAATATCTGTATCAGCGCAACGGAATGGCAACGCTGAATGCTATCTGGAAATTAGATTCTGTGACAACGACAAAGGTGAATGCGGACTACAGCTACAACCATGCCACGCATGACATCAGCCAAAGCAGCACCTGTCTGTCGGGCGGCGAGGACTATGTGACTGTGAGCGAGAGCACTTCGCCCCTCGGCACAGTGCATCTGCCGAAGCTGTCGATGAACTACATCAAGAATGCGGACAATGTGTATCTGAGCAATGACTTCTATGCAAAGGGAAAGTTTGAGAGCAATGAGGGCAATGTGCATCTCAGCAGCAACGAGGAAGCAAGCATGGCGGAACAAAGGAGAAGGACATCTTCGTTTGAGGTGTCAGACCGCTTTTGGTTCACCAAACGAAACGAGAAGGGAACGCAGAAGCACATCAATGGCTTTGTGTCTTACAAGAGAACACCCACGCTGAATCTGAATTTCAGCCATGACGGACAAGACTATGCGCAGACGGCTCAGTCTTCCACGTTGGCAATGGAGGCAAACAGCGGATTAAATGTGCAGGTGGGCAAGGCATTGAGAATCAGTCTGCCTATGCGAGTGAGCGCCATCTATGATGAACTGGAAACGAACCGTGTGCATACGGGAGATGTGAACTACATCAGCGGATGGGCTTTCACGCCCAGTGTCAGTCCGGGCTTTGAGGTGCGTTCAAGGGACAAGCGTTTCTACACAAGGGTGTCGCTGTCGGCAATGCTGAAAGGACTGTATTACAACAAGCTGAACTACACGAAGCCTGTGCTGAATCCATCTTTGGGAATGAACTACACGTTCAATGCCAACAGCAAGCTGTCGTTCAACTCGGCATATAACACAAGCATTGGCGACATGATGACCTTGCTCACATCGCCCATGCAGACGGACTACCGCTCGGTGCGCACTTCATCGGGCATCATCGGGGAATCCAACACATGGAACACAAACGGCGATTGGAAATGGCAGATGCCGTTGCAATACTTCACGCTGAGCATCGGGGCAAACCACACGGAGGGAAAACGCAACACATTGACCTCGCAGAGCATTGACGGCATTGATGTGAGCAGTTCGGCTTTGCTGCGTGACACTCGCTCGCGTTCAACGAGCTTCAATGTGTCTTCTTCCAAAAACTTGCCCTCGCTCTTTGCCAAGCTGAGTGTGGATGGAAGTTACGGCTTTGGCAGCGGCGAACAAGCAGTGAACGAGCAAGTGATTAAAACGAAGTCGAATAATTATAGCGTGAGGGGAAGTGTGGATATAACGCCTATCACTTGGCTAGAACTGAAATACAACATCCGCTATGACTGGGCAAGGAATAAGTATGTGGAGACAAGCAACACGGTAACTTCACTCACACATTCGGGGGCTGTTCATGTATTCCCTGTGTCCGTACTTGACATTTCCGTAGACTACGACCATGTGCGCAGACAAATCACGGAAAATCAGTACAAGAACATAGCACTCTTCAATGCCTCAGCTCAGTATAAGATGAAGCGGCTGACCTTGCGGTTAGAACTGACCAACCTGCTCAATCAACGCCACTATTCCTACACCGTGTTCGATGGCATAAACACATACAATTATGACTATGGATTGTGCGGAAGAATGGTAATGACGAAGGTGACATTCAAACTATAAGTAGTTTATTTTATACATCGTGTTTCACAAGAATAAAACTCACCTAATAATATAAACAGTATGAATATAAGAAAGTCTTTAACAATGTCTGCATTTATGTTCAATGCAGACACAGAATGGAACGACTACCGTGTCAATAGTCATGGCAATTTATTGTTATGAATGTAAAACATTATATTCCAAAAGTAGTTCTATAACAGATGTGATGTACATTGAGGTATATACCTTGTGGGACAGTTTAGATGTATCATGGCTAACCATTAGCCAACACAATGAACATTCTGCTTATGAGATCATTCATAAGAATCATAGACTGCATTGTATAGTATGCCATCAAAAAAACAAGGTGAGGAATCTGTTTATAGTCTTGAGTGATAAAAATTTATATTATTAAACTTAAACTTTTTATGTAATAGTTGTTTATACATTAATAATAAATTTTGTTTTTCATGGCACATATTAGTTATATGAAGAATGTTGTATTATTGTCAACACATATCGTGAATGATTTCGTTATACAAAAATACAGAAAACTGTATTTGGATTTAGACAAGAAGAAATACGATATAATCCTACTTCTAAACATGGATGATGGATGTGAATGGAAAGTGCCCGGCGATATTGTATGTTTTACCACAAATTGTGACAGTATCAACGATTTGGAATATGAGCCTATTGAAGAGACATTGCTTCCAGGAAGCTGTCATTTCCCAGTTCTGCGCTTTTTCATCGATAACCCATCATACAGGTTCTATTGGTTTATTGAGTATGATGTTGAATATACAGGAAATTGGCTTACCTTGATGAAAGACTGTGACGTGACTCTTATAGATTATGACTTTCTAAGCTGTTATGTGGAAAGATTTGATGAAAAGAAAAATAAATATTGGCCATGGTGGTACAGAAACAATAACGTTGGGGTCACTCAAAAAAATTGTATAAAAGGATTTAATCCTATATGCCGATATTCGAATGATGCCTTGTCGCACACCGACTCATATCAGAAAAAAGGATATTCGGCTCATTCCGAGGTCTTGATTACTACATGCTTGTATCATGGAGGCTTTAAGATAGGAGATTTTGGCGGGACTGGTGAGTTTGTACCCAAAGGATATGAAAGAAAGTATTACATTCCTGACTTATTCGGATTTGAAAATGGAACTATGCGGTATCGTCCAATATATACGATAGAAGAAATAGAACAAACAGGATTACAAGATAAATTATTTCATCCTATAAAACAATAAATAAATAGTATAACAATATTAATTATGGATAAAAGTGCATTTTTCATATTGTTTTAGTATATTTGCACTAAAAATATTCAACATGACATTACAAAAATGGATAAGGGACAAGGCTGTTTATGGATTTCCCGCGTTTTTAATTGAGGATATGAGAAAGGTAAATATATATGTTCTTATGCACAAATTATTCAGGACGAATTATATAGCCCTTATTCTAATAAGATTATAAAAATAGAAACAGATGATATATGATTAACAGAAATGCCATACTACAGTGGAGCGAGCATGCTCCTTGATTGATAATGCTAAAGTCGAGTAAGACCAGATGATATCTCGTGCCTTAATGGTAATTTTGTCAATGACTTTTGGGAGTCCCAATTGACATTCTGAGGCATAACGTGGTTACACAAACTATATTTATCTCCATAATCGAGATATAGTGAGGACATAGATTGGATTCAAATTAATCATAGTCCACCAAGCCCTCTGATATCATCTTTCTTATTATGTCTTATCGAAATATTGTTAAATTAATATTTTAAAATATAATAACTAAATAACTGATAACTTAATATTATGAATATATCATTTGTAAATAGAGTAAAAGAAA
>JAFLUT010000131.1 GCA_022508665.1 Prevotellaceae bacterium
ATCTGTCTCGTTACATGTGATGACAAACTGGTCGAAACATACTCCTGACTCTGCAAGATGTTGCATCCAGAGTGTAAGCAAACAATGACGCTCATCATAGACTTCGCAATCGTCCTCATCGCTGAAGGTCACAGTAAAGACCATCATGTTAAAGGGGAGATCTGGACGCATCTTGGCACGAGCTGCGAGATCCTTTTTGCATGTTACACACTCAGCAGCGATAACTTCAAGTTCGCTACCATTATCAGCTCTCATCATGTCAACTTACTCCAAAGCCTTGTTGGAGTCGTCAAAGTACTTAAATCCTACTGTCATAGTGATGTGGAATTTGTGCGATAGGTATCATTGTCGAATACGATGCGGAATGCCATCTCGTTCAAACGGTCAGCGATTCTTTCACCATATCGTTCCCGTATCTCCTTGGGTGTGAGATTGGTAGTGATGATGGTGAAGAGTTGCTCATCGTAACGCTTGTAGAGTAGGTCGATTACAGGACTTAGGTGGTTGCCATAGTCCTGTATCTCAACTGGCTCGGTTCCGAGATCATTGATAGCCAGCATGTTTCGTCGAGATAGTGCTCGCCACTCTTGGTGACGGTCACGACACATCCAGGCGATTTCTCTGGTATCAACGATGGCAAAACCAAGAGCATTGCCGTATTCGTCCCGAAGACCAAGCAGATTGAGCAAGTTTTGAAATGCCTTGACAAGGGTACTCTTGCCATTGCCGCACTTGCCGCAGAGCAGAAGACAGAAGCGGTGGTCGTTGGTGGTAAGCCACTCTGCCATAAGGGAAAGCTGCTTGTCCAAAGCCTCGTTTTCTGCGAACTTCATCAGTCGACGTTCAACCTCAGCCATTACTGCAGCTTTCATACTGTCCTTAGCTTGCGAACAAGTCATAGGCAGATTAAAACGACTGGTAGTAGGCTTCCGTTGGAGCAGGGCTAACTTCAGACGCTCTACGTTTATCTTGGTTGTCGGGTTTGTTGATTCCATCGCGATGGTTATTAAAAAATTGTTTGCCCAGCCAGTTAACGAAATAGCTCTTGCAATCTTTCGTTTCCCCTTCTGTTTGTCCTGATGCTTTCAGGTACAAAAAGAACTGGCTGATTTGGGTTCTCAAAATCTCTATAGTTACGCCTTTTTTGTTCCTTGCAAGAAAGAGTTCAAGTACTGCCTGCTGCCATTGTTCATCCTTTAGAAACATCTGTTCCAACTCATCCAAATTCAAAATGGAATCCGTATGCGCGGTGGTTGTAGTTCTGTCTTTGTCTTTATTCTTATAAAGGGGCAACTGAGCTGACAACTCATCCGACAACTGACCCGACAATTTGGAAGGAGTTTCTATCAGAGTGTATTGTGGAACATCGTTAGTTCCAGAACCAGAATGATATTCGATAAACCCTCGTTGTCTTAGTCCTTTGCGTGCTTTCATCACATTCTGCTTGGAAGTGCTGAGAAAGGCGCATACTGTGGTTGTAGGACACCGTATCGGCATCTGCCACTTTTGTGTATTGGCTCTATGGAGCAAATAGAAGTAGAGAGCGGCTTCACTGGGTGTGAATGCTTCTTCCTCGGCAGCTCGCCAGAAGCGCAACACAAAATTGAACATATCCATAATCTCTGATTTGGTTAAAAAGTTCTTGACTATCTGCGTCTGCCATGGACGAAAGCAGCTGCCTCCTGCTCAAGATCCTTTTGGGATTTGTGGTAGGTACTGCCTTCCAACCAAGCATCAATCTCCGACTTCTTGAACATGATGCTCTTTCCTTGCTTGTGAAAAGGAATTTTACGAGCACTTGTCCAACCGTACACAGTTTGTTCGGCAGGATGGTTAGGCAGATAGTCAATCAACTCTGTCATGTTCAACCACTGCTTACCTTCTGCCTGTGGCGTTGACTGGAAGTGGTCGAGTTTCTCCTCCAAAGCAGTTACCTTGGCGAGAATCGCATCCCAAACAGGATGTGAACAATAGTGCATTGTGTTTTGCTGTTCCATGTCTAAATTATCTGATTTTTCTATTGTTGTTTTCGAATTCCGATGGGCAAATTTACGCATTTCTGATAGAAACAACCAAGCATTTAATAATTGAAATTCAGCATTTTAAGAAGTCTTAATTACCCGAACAAAAATTAGACTTTCTAATTAGACCTGAAGAAGGAACAAAGCCACTTTTTCGCATAGCAAAACATGTGGCACGGATAGCAAAAAAGCAAGGTGTTACTAACCATAAACTGTGGTTAATGACACCCTGCCTTTATTATAAATATAGAGTATTCCTATATTGGCAAATCTATCTTGATAGCATCGGCTGCGGCTTCCTTCTTCTCGTCAACAATCTTTGCATAGATTTGTGTAGTCGTGACTTTCTTGTGACCAAGCATCTTACTGACGGTATAGATATCAGTACCCAAAGTAAGCTGTAGCGTAGCATAAGTATGACGGAAACAGTGAAAGGTGATGTGCTTGGTAATGCCTGCGGCTTCTATCCATCTTGCGATGGGACGGCTAATCCATGATGGGTCTTGCAGTCCTTCAAAAATCAGTCTGTCATAATCTCCCTTTTCCCCACATAGCTGATATGCTTGGTCTGAAATGGGCATATATTCAACTCCTTTAGTCTTCTGTTGGGTAAAGAGAATTCTGTAGTGTTCTTGGTCCTTTACGAGATCTTTCCATTTGAGTTGCTTGATGTCGCTATGGCGAAGCCCCGTGAGCGCAGAGAATAATGCAGCTCTTTTAAGAATAGGGCTATCACATGGGGTTGCTGCGAGTTTGTTCAGTTCTTCAAGAGTCAGGTATTCTCGTTGACTTTCCTCGTAGTAAATGTTCTTTGATTTAGCTGCTAAATCGATGGTAAGATAGCCGTCAATGAAGGCCTGATGCAAAGCAGCCTTGAAGATGGAAAAATAAGTGGATGCTGTATTACGAGAAATAGTTCCTGTCTTACTACCGCCTTGTGGAGCATTGATTAGATACTCCTTATAATCCTCAATAAGATTGAGGTCTATGTCACCGAAAAACATTGGCCTGCCTTCAGTATATTGTTTGAGGAGGGTAAGCTCTCTGTTCCAATTCACTTGAATTGATTTAGAACTGTTCTTATGGCGCTTTTCCTTCAGTTCCTCAAAGTACTTGATGAAATCACATACAGATCTTTCATTTTGAGCCGCCTGCTCAGCGTCTGTATCTGTGTATAATGCCTGATTGTCATATTCATGCTGACGAAGGCTGCGGACATTGTCGGCAAAAATACAAGCCTCTTGGTCTATCTGCGACCTGCATTGGATGATACCATTCGCATCTCGCTTTGGGCGATAGTAGGATTTTCCGTCAGCTAAAGTTCTGCCTGAACTATTTTTGTCGAAGATGGGAGTGGTGACAAAGCGACCAAGTGGCTCATGCTTTCTCATAGGCTTTTCCCTGCCTGGCACAAACACGGGAAAACTTTCAATGAGCAATGACCACTGCTCTTTGTATTCGGATTTGCGGAGTATCACCTTGAATACCGTGCGCTTCATTGGAGTCTTCATAACTTAATAGATTTGTAGAGTTTGTCAATTTCTGATTTGGGTGCATAAACGAAGTTGCCAATCTGACGGGTAGGGATGGAAAACTTACGGATGTGTGCCCACACCGAGGTGTCGTGAATCCTATATTTCTTTGAGATTTCTCCAATAGTGTAACAATTTTCAGGTTCCAGATTGTATGTCTTGGGAATAGGCTTTTGTGCAGCCTTGCGTACTTTCTTCCTTAGTTGATAACGTTCTTCTACATCTGAACGTTTGAGCCGAATTTGCCTCTTGCCAAGATTGACTGATGGAATCTTTCCTTGATGTATCTCACGATAGAGTGTACCACGTTCAACCGCAAACATCGCTACAACTTCCTTTGCAGTGAGATATTCACGTATATCTGGGATGTCTTTGGCAATGCGATCATACATTGCCTCTTTTGCCTCCCTGTCAACCTTTCGTTTGTGGGCTACGGCAGAACATTGGTGCGAACAATATACGGCATCTATAGTCCTTATTTGAAAAATGGTGCCACATATAGGACATTTTCTTCGGATTTGATATTTTGCTTCTGCCATAAAACTAATTCTAAAGATGTTCTTTTATTTTTGTTTCACATCATCAACTTTTATGTTACGTGAACGATTTGGCGCAAATATACAACAAAAATCCGAAAACAAGTATAAAATTACAAAGTTTAACTAAAAACAAATCTCGCATAACTCATTGAGTTACACGAGATTTCTATT
>JAFLUT010000132.1 GCA_022508665.1 Prevotellaceae bacterium
TGCCTTTGGCACATTGCTGAGCAGGTATGCCTCCCGTGTGCGTGGCGTTGTCGGGCGGATGGTGGCAAGTGTGGAGGATGCGGAGGAACTGACTCAGAATGTGTTTGTCAAGGCATACGAGCATCTGGCGGACTTCGATGAGAAGAAAAGCGGTTTTGCAACGTGGCTGAACAGGATAGCATACAATGAGGCGGTGGATTATTTGCGGAGTAAGTCGCCCGTGTCGGTGATTTCGATAGATGAGGCGGTATAGTGTATAAATGATTATTGTACATTTGTGGTCGAAAATCGATTGCAGATGAACAATACTTTTTATACATATAATTTTATATAATAAACGATGAAGAAGACTTTGACAATGCTTGCCTTTGTTCTGAGTTTGTCAGCACAGGCACAAGAGGCAGACTCGGTGGCGGTGAAGAACGACTCCGCTGCATGGGACATGAATTTGAAGGAAGTGAACGTGACCGCATCCGCTGAACGCACGGAGGGCAATAAGACTGTGGTGACGTTCACAAAGGAGATGAGGCGAGGGATGAGGAACACGGCACAGTTGCTCGGCAATCTGCGGAACTTCAACTACGATGCGATGAGCAACAGCATCGAGTATAATAATAAAAAGAATATCATTGTGCTGGTGGATAGTCTGGAGAAAGGTAACGACTATGTGTATAACCTCCACCATCATCGCTTTGCCAAAGTGGAAATCATCGACCAGCCGACGGGGAAATATCAGGGCTATGACGTGTTGGTCAATCTTGTCACCGTGAAGAACTACAAGGGCTATGAGGGTCTCCTTCTCGCCAACCAGAGGATGATGCCAGCAGGAGTGAACTCTGGGAAGTTTATATTTCTGCAGCAACAGGGAGGGTTCACTTACACCCGTGACAAGTGGAACTTCTTGGTGCATGCCGACAACTGGATGAGCAACAAGGCACATTATCAGAAATGGTACGAGAAGACCTACCCCATGCACGGACTGACGGAGCGTGTGCTGCACGACAGGGACACATACGAGGCTCTTGAGGACAATTCCTATACAAATCTCAATGCTTCGGTCGACTATCAGTTGAGCAAGAATCATTCGTTCTCATGGACTTACACATATAACTACAACCACAACCAAGACCAGATGAACTATCTCCTTGAGCAGACACGCACGCAAGTCGGAACGGTAGATACCATTGCCGTGAGCGATGTGAACAACACCTACGGACGCAACCACAGCACGGCTCTATTCTATCGTGGAAAGACTGGGGCGTGGAGTTATGATGCCGACTTCAACTATGTGTATAACCGCACAACACCCGACAACGCACTACAAAAGGGAGCAGATTTCTATCTGCATAACCACTACAACGACCACATGAACTACACACGTTTCCGCTCGTCGGCATGGCGACCCTTCTTCGACAACAATATGACTCTCTCTTTCGGCTATCAAAACACGTGGAAGGACTACAAGAGGGAGGACTTCGCCTCTCACAAGCAACTGAATACTAATGGTTTTCTTCGTAATCAGGTATGGTTCAGCCTGTGGAGTAAATTTAGTGCATCGGGAGAGAACAATGCCTCGCTGAGTGGCAGTGCGGAGCAAATCCACATACGAAGCAACGGCAAGAGCGAAGACCAGATGGCATGGTCGGCAAGTGCGATGTACTGGCGAAAGTTAACGGAAAAGAACTGGATACGCTTCAACTACGACTGTAGCGTGTACTATCCCAACCAGGAGCAGACATCAAGTTACGGCTTCTTCACCGACTCGCTGACATGGAGCGGTGGAAACCCATTTTTGCGATCGAATATGACACACCAGTTGAGAATGTGGTTTGATGCGTGGTGGTGCTTCAACTGTCAGGCAGGCGTGATATATTCTCCCAACATTATCAGCGATATTGCCGAACTGAGGCATGGAATGTTGCCAAGCGGAGTGGAAGGCGACTATATAGCAAACACCTATGTGAACTCGTCCTACTATGCTCCATGGGTGTCGGTGTCATTCACGAAGCATTTTCTCAAGAACTTTGTCTATAAGGCAGATGCCAAGTACACATGGCAAAAGGCTGAATATGAGGAGTATAAACAGCATGGACACATCTTCAACTTCACGACCTCATTGCAATATTACAGCCCCAAGTATAAGTTTGGTGGAACGGTGTACTACGCCTATCAGCACGCCAAAGGTGTGTCGCCGCAGTCGCAAACATTGGATTTGAACGGCGACATCTGCTACATCGTTCTCTACAAAAGCCTGTTCAATGACAAACTCGACATCCAGTTCATCGGTGGCCTTCCATTCAAGTCAAACGATGGCTTATTCACTACCAAAACCTTCTCGCCAGCCCTGCTGTCAGCCAGCCACACCAACACATGGCGAAGCACCAACCGAGGGGCTCTTCAACTCACGCTGACCTATCGCTTCATGGGCGGAAAGTCGGTAAGGCAGTACAATAGAGAAATGTCTAACGAAAAGTAAGAGAAACTTAAACAATATGAAGAAAAGGATTTTAATGATTGTGTGCATGACCCTTGCCGTTGCCTACTGTTATGCACAATGGAAGCAGGGAGATGTACCACCTGCTAATACGCGGCAGACAAAAGCGACCGTTATTGATACGGCGCAAGTGACGGTGTATTATGCTTTCAATGCTGACGACATCAAGGATGAGAACACATACATCGACCTCGGTTGGCTGCTGGTGGGCAAGCACTACACGAAGTATGCCAGTTATTTCATGGCTCACAGCGACTCCACTTATGGCGAAATCGGGAAGAAAAACGTGCCTACAGGAACAGCACTCCGACAAAAAAATGGAGGAAAGTTCCCCACGGCATGGTCAGAATACCAATACGATGAACTGTTCATCAAGGATGGGAAACTGACAGAATACGCCATTCTGCCTTTTGCGATGGGGCGTTACAATTGCCAGTACACCGAAGCATACCCCATGCAGCAATGGACATTATTAGATGAGCAGCAGACCATTCACGGCTACCGTTGTCAGAAAGCCACTTGCCATTGGCGCGGTCGTGACTATGTGGCATGGTTCACTGCGGATATTCCCATTCGCAAAGGGCCTTGGAAATTCGGCGGCTTGCCCGGGCTGATTGTCAAGATTTCGGATGCGAAGAAAGAGTACAACTTTGAACTGGTCAAACTGGAACGGACAAAACGCCCCATTGTGCAGTATGACTTTCACACTTTCAAGACTGTGAAGCGCGAGTATATGCTGAAACTGCAAAAGAAAATCAACATCAACTGGATAACGGTGCTTTATGGCACTCCTGCTGCTGGTCTTGACGGACATACCTTTCCCGACCATCCTTATAGCCCGATGGAATTGGAGTAAAAAAATAAATCAAACAAAAACCTAAAGCAATGAAGAAAAGACTTTTAATGATTGTGTACGTAACATTATCAACTGTATGCGGTTATGCACAGCAGAAACAAGGTCATGTGATGATGCCCAAACAGCGTGGTGTGGGCAAGGTGGCGGTGATAGGACGGGCGCAGATGGAAGTGCAGTATGCCTTCAATGCCACAGACATAAAGGATGAAAACACATACATAGACTTGCATTGTTTGCAGGCAGGCAAGGAGGTGAGCAAGCATTTCAGTCGTTTCTTGGAACGTGCAGACTCTCTCCACGATGCCTATCTGAAGGCTCATCCCAATGCTGGCAGCATACCGAAGTTCGCTTTTGGGCGAGAGGGGACGTATTGGAGCGAATATCAATATACGGAGATATTTACAGAGAACGTACAGCAGACCTTTTATGCGTGGATGCCGTGGGCGATGGAGCGATACAACGGCTATTACACCGAGCCTGCCGCTCAGCAGGAATGGACATTGCACGATGAAAGGCAGACCATCCTCGGACACGAATGTCAGAAGGCGACGTGCCACTGGCGAGGGCGTGACTTCGTGGCGTGGTTCGCCCCCACAATCCCCGTGCGACTCGGGCCGTGGGCATTCGGCGGTCTGCCAGGACTAATCCTCAAAATCTACGACACAGGGCAACTCTATACATGGGAGGCCGTCTCCCTGCGTTCAGGCGATTTCCCCATAACGAAACGTGACTACAAAGGTTTTTCCTCCACCACTCGCGACAAAATCCGCAAGTTGCAGATAGCGGCAAACCGCGACCATATGAAAAATAGCGGTGCTATCAACCGCAA
>JAFLUT010000133.1 GCA_022508665.1 Prevotellaceae bacterium
CCTGCCTTGATAATAAACTCCTCGGGATTCGCCTTGAACATATTGAAGGTGTTGGGGCGTATCTTTTGGAGGATGGTGACGATGGCACGGCGGGTCAGTCCTGTGGTCTCCACCAACTTTCCTATTAGGTCGTACTTCACGTTCTCGTTCACCAGTTCCTTAATGGTGTGCGTTGCCGAGCCTGTTGCTTTCATCGCCTCTCCTGCCTCCAACTGCTGCTTGCTCTTGATGCCTTCGAGCGTACCTGCCGTTACCTGGATGTTGATTTCCGATACACGCAAATGATTGTCCAACTCTGCAACGGCACGGTTGATGAGGTCTTCCGTCCTGAAACTGACGGTGTAGTAGGTCTGATGGTTAATCTTGCGCCATAGGTCTTGGAACTCCTTCCGCTCGAATTTCTTTTGGTCAAAGCGGGCTTCTTTTGTCTGGCGGGCATTCTCGGGCTTGATGCTGTCAGGATTGAACACGGCATCCAACCGCTTCACGATGTCAGCCTTGTAGTCGTTGTAGTCCTCACCGAAGTCTAACGTGCCTTGCTGCTTGTCGTCGTGGAACTGCTGTCCTGCCCACCATGTCGCCTTCATACAGCACCGTGCCGTTCAGCAGCCGTATGCTGCGCTCAAAGCCGTCTATGCTCTCTATGCGGTAGCCACCGGCATATTCCTCCAACTCGCCCGACTGCTGATAGATGTCAAAACCGTCGCCTACCGTCTGCATCACCTGTCTTACGCCGCTTGCACCTCGCTTGTCAAAGCCGATGCGGGCACGGGGATTGCCTTCGCTCAACAAGATGCTCTCTAGATACAGGTAGCCATTGGTGGCGGTCGTACCCGTCTGGTTGATGCCCTTCACCGAAATCTTTTTGACCAACTTCTTGTTGTAGGCATCCATCGCATCCAGTCGATAGACCATGTTCACGATGTCGCCCGCCCTATGGGTGGCACTATACAATAAGGTGAAGAGTGGCTTAAACTCCCGCAGTTTTTCTCTTGTGGCATTCTTCTTGTCAGCACCCAGCACCGACTGCGGTTCATCGATAATCAGGATAGGGTTCGTGGCGGCTATCACGTCGATGGGCTTGCGCGAGCGGAAAGCATCCAGCCTCATGTAGATGCGGCGGGCATCCTCGCCTCGGGCGGCAAACGCCTGCGTGTTGATAATCATTACCTGCATACCCGCATCGCTGGCAAACTGGTCTATTTTCGTCAGTTGCTTCGAGTCATACACAAATGCCGTGATGCGCTTGTTGTACTCTGCCGCAAAATGCTCGCTCATGATTTCAAACGAGCGGCTCACGCCCTCACGGATGGCAATGCTCGGCACCACGACGATGAACTTGCTCCAACCGTAGAGCTTGTTCAGTTCAAACATCGTCTTGATGTAGGTGTAGGTCTTGCCTGTGCCAGTTTCCATTTCGATGGTCAGCCGCAGGTCGTCCAAGTCGATCGTTTCCGACGGTTTCAGTTGTACCGCCATCTGTGTCTGCCTGATGTTTTCCAACACCTGCCCCGACGTAATGGTCAGCGGATTGTTGCGGAAACCTACCATGTCGAAGGCATCCGTCTGCCCGTTGGTGCGCCCCATGTCGTGGGTAAATTCCTGCATCGTCTGGTTGCGCTGCCCATGGAACGCATCCGTCACGGCGCGCGCAGCATCCGTCTGGAACTGCTGGTTCTTGAATTTCAGTGTCAGTGTCTTTGCCATAGCCTCGTCGGGTTAAATCACGCGCACATTGTTTCTCACTTCCTCATCCGTCCAGCCACACCGCTGCTTGAACAATTCAAAGAGATTCATCTTCTGCGCTGCCTCCTCAAAGCTGTTGTCACGAAAGACGACACGCAGGGGCGACAGTTCGGCAATGGCATCAATGACGTTCTCCGTGACCGTGCCGCTGAAGCAAGCCACGAGGTCGCCGTCGTTCACATTATGGATGGTGCAGCCGTCCACCTTTGTTTTAGACAAGGGCAATGAAAGTTCTACACCCCAACGGAGCATACAATCGAACAGCAGGTCGAGGTCGGTGCGGTCGTCCTTGATGTTGTCCACGAACAAATCCAAAGTCTCTTGGCTATAGTCTTTCGGGGCAAAAACAACATCCTTATAGTTGCTACTCTCGCACTTGAATACACGAAAACCCGTGTCAAGGTCTTGCGTGGTCAATGGCGACTCCTCCTTGATTTTCTTTCCTGCACGGCGAATGCGTTCCTTGCCAATTTCGCAGATGTTCTTGTAGCCTGCTTTGTAGGCTTCGCTCTTTTCGTCAGTTTCTTCGGGGAGTTGCACCATAATGAATTTGCGGTTGCCACCGTCTTTAGAGTTAAGTTTTATCATAGCATGAGCGGTAGTAGCAGAACCTGAGAAAAAATCAAGAATAATATCATTCTTATCCATGCCAATATGCAAAAACCTTTCTATGTATTGTACAGGTTTAGGACTCGCAAAGACAGAGAATCCGAAAATATCTCTTAATTCTCTTGTTGCAATTTGATTATGACCAGCTTCTTCAAATGTCCATAAGGTCATCGGAGTAACTCCATTTTGCACTTCCGTTAAAAACAGTTTGGGAACAGGAGAGTTGTTTCCATTAGCACCAAACCAAATGCGGTTATCATTTCGCATTTGTTCAAACTTCTCTTTTGTAAAACGCCAACAATATCCACTTGGTGGATAAAAACTTTTACCTGTTGGACCAACTATTTCATAAATCTGTTTTTCTACAGCTGGACCAACTGTTAGATTCCCAACTTTCCAAACTCCTCGTGGATCATTATCAGGATTTTTATAATCCTTGTTTTGCTTATCTGTGCGTGGAAGAAGATTCATAGAAAAAGCATCAATGTTTTTAGCGTAAATATAACAGTATTCATGACTTTCTGAAAAGAATTTTTTCAATGCTATAGGAGCATAGTTTCTTTGCCATGTTACGCATGCGATAAAATTGTTTTCTCCGAAGACCTCATTGCATAGTTTTTTCATATTATCTTCTTCGTTATCATCAATAGAGATAAAGATAGCTCCATCTTCTTTCAAAAAACTCCTTGCAACCATTAGCCTTGCATAAATCATAGAGCACCAATCTGAATGGAAACGCCCATTGCTGTTTGTGTTCTTGCAAAATCGAGTTCCTTTATCATCTTTTACTCCAGATTCTACTTCATAGTCATCTATAGTTTTGGAATAGTCATCAACATAGGTAAAAGAATCACTTCCCGTATTATACGGCGGGTCAATATAAATCATCTTGACCTTACCCATATAAGAGTTCTGGAGCAGTTTCAGCACTTCGAGGTTATCGCCTTCGATGTAGAGGTTTTGCGTCGTGTCCCAGTCCATACTTTCCTCGGGACAGGGGCGCAGCGTCTTGTTGATAGGCGCAGCCGCCTCACACAGTGCATTCCGCTTGCCCACCCATGTGAAGTCGTACACCTCTGGGGCATTCTCCACGGCATTGTCGCCCAGCAGCAGGCGGAGCTTGTCAAAATCCACTACTCGGCGTAACTCTCCTTCCTCTCCCACTGCCTCCGTGAAGCAGGAGGGCGCAATCTGATAGAGTGCATCCAAATTCAATTCCACACCATTCGGTGTTTGTTTTTCAAGATGTTTTAACTGTTCCATAATTTTTCTACTCATGACTATTTCAGCGGGTAGATAAGGTTATAGTCAGAGAAAAAGAGAAGCGTACCCTCCTACCTTGCATACTCACTCTCCAGCCGTCGGCAAACAGGCCTGCTACGATATACAAGGAAAGGGTACGCCCATACAGGCGTATCCCAATCCCGCGAGGTCGTAGCACAAATCAGTTTGCCGACTATTTGAGAATGAACCTCATCAGAATCTTCGATACAATTCTTTAACCCGCAATGTCTTGCAAAGCATTCTTCCGAACACAATGCAAATGCAAAGGTACAAAATAAATTCCTAAATCCATATAATCGAGGGCGTTATTTAATTCTATTTTAGAATTGGCACTTACCACAGAATTTCTATACACCCCATCCATTCCGTTTCTTCGTGCCATCCCAGTTGGTGAGTTCATTGTCAGAACCGCCACCGCCCGTGCCGACTGAGCCTCTGCCTCCTGCTGCAAGAAAGAGTCTATCCATCAGTTCCTTGGGAACATTCATTTC
>JAFLUT010000134.1 GCA_022508665.1 Prevotellaceae bacterium
ACTGTTGCAGGTGGATGATGGATTCCGCAAGATTATTGTTGCAGGCGACCGCTATTGTTCTGGCTACAATGAGGATGGCATCTTGATGGTTGCTCTCTATGACTTTCTGCTGGGGAAAATAGATTAGTGGAAGCGGCAATAGACGAAATGAAAAACACAGCCATTTCTCTTTATACAGATGTTAATATCCTATAAATCCTTGTGAGACTCACGGAAACTTAGTATCTTTGCAACGCTTTAGCATATAGTGGCAGTCCATGACCGTCTGGTGCTCTTCCTATTGCGGGAAAGCGAGGCTGCCCCCAGGCACGTGGACTGGTAAAAATCCATTCCGATGGATCATCGCGCGGAGGGAGCGTCAGTCGGAAAACGCTCTATCCAACTCCACGCGGGAGGCTCTTCAGGGGGTGAGACCGATCAGCATAAGCCCGGTTCCCATACAGCGACAGGAGAGACCGAGATTGCACAGCTGCATTTGATTACTGCTTCGGCAGCGGTCAAACGCAGTTATTTTTTTGTATATGCACAAGTACTGGAATAGCTGCAAGAGAGTACGAAACATGTCTAATCCTAAAAGCTATTTCAACAATGAAACTGACGAAATCACTGCCAGTCATCAAGGAGCGGAACTGCTCCGCCTCCTTAGTACTCGACCGTCGCACGCAGCGGCGCAACGCGACGGAGTTTCCCCTGTCCCTCCGCTTCACCATCGACCGAAAGTTCTTTTACCACACGGTGGGCAGCTCCTACACGGAAAAGCAATTCTCCGACATCTGCAACGCAACCAGGAGTGCATCCAGCAACTACCGCGAGCAACGCGCATGGCGGGAAACCATTGTCCCCAAGTACAGAACCCTGCTCATGCAGCTCAACAAAGGCGGTACTTTCACTTACGAAATGGTACGAATCGCCGTGACTACAGGCAATCCCGCATCAACAAAAGATGACGACCGTTCCTTCATAGGCATCTGGGAGGAAATCATCCATGACCTCAAGACCAAGGACAACGGCATCCGCTACACGACCAGCGAAAGCTACGAGTGTGCCTTGAAGTCACTCAAGAAAATCATGGGCGAGGATGCCATCACAGGATTCAACATTGGTGCCGCCGAGATCCAGAAGTGGAAAGACGGCATGAAGAACGGCGTGAAAGATAAGAGCGGCAAAATCATCGGCAAAATCAGCGATACCACTGCTGGCATTTACCTCCGCGCTTGCCGTGCCGTGTGGAACACCTGCCTCCGTGAAGGCTATCTCAAAGATGTTCCCTATCCCTTCTCAAACAAAAAGGAGAAAGGGCTTGTCAGCATTCCGACCAGCGCCAAAAGGCGGAAGCAGTATCTCCGTGTCAGCCAGATGACCGAACTCTACACCCTTTTTGTGTCCAAAGCATACCCAGAAGACTGGAGCGAGCAATATACAGCACTGGCGCACCAATCCTTGGGACTGTTCCTTGTGCAGTACCTCTGCAACAGCTTCAACATGGCAGATGCCGCCAGACTGAAATACGATGACTACTATTTCCAGAACGATAGCAAGGCATTCCGTTTCAACCGCAAGAAGACTGCAAGGACAAGCTCGGACGGTTCAGAGGTCATCGTCCCCATCACCGAGCCCTTGCGGAAAATCCTTGATGAGATAGCCGCACCGCCCGCACGGGACGGGTATGTGTTCCCTCAAATCTTCAACGGAGCCGAAAGCGAGGCAGACCGCAGGAAGCGTACAGCGCAGGAGAACTCCAACGTGCAGGACAGGGTTATCAAAATCTGTCATGAAGTCCTGCACTGGGACGAATCCATTCGCCCATCGGGTACATGGTGCCGACATTCCTTTGCCACCAACCTCCGCAACGCAGGCGTGGAAATGGAATACATCTCCGAAAGCATGGGGCACTCCTCAGGCGGACACACCATCACGCAAGTCTATCTCGACAGCTATCCATTAGAGAAGCAGATGGAATACAACTCCAAGTTGCTGAATGTGGAGACAGGCACCTCTAAACACGAGCAGCTGATGAAAGAATTGTCCATGCTCTCCGAGACTGACTTGATGCAGATGCTGAATAATTTGAGAAACTCCAACCAGTAAGCCAAGACCGAGATACTATGTTTACACTGAACTTATCAAAGATAATGGCGGATTTTCCCCTGCGAAAGGAGAAGGCAGACATGGTGATCCGCACATGGAAAGCAGAGCATAAAGATGTGTATGCCGATTTCAAGTACCGCATAGATGCAGTAAGCAATGGCGACCTATCCGTTCTTTTTGAGATGTATGCCTTGATGAAAGAGTGTGTTCCAGCAGAGGCTCAGTCCTTTTATGAGTGGTTCATTTCCTTGCAGACACAGGCTCCGTCCTACGCATCAGCTTTGACTGCTGCCCACCAACAATGGGCAGGAGAATATACGGAAAAGATAGCCCAGTGCATCGTTAACCGCAAGCTTTGGTTAGGCATCAATCTGAGAACAGGCGTGGTGGACATCTATACATCCCGTCAGCGAGGTCTGCTGATGGTCAGGTCGGGAACACCTTTAGAGATTTGGCAACGATTGCCGCTGTATATGAAATCCCACTTCATCGAGCAACTGGACAAGCTGACACGAAACTCCAAAAGTTGTATGTTGTTCAGCAAACTGGAACGCAAGCAGCTCCATCAAGCCCTTGCATTCTTTGCCAACATTTTTAATTTGGCTCACGCAGTGTTCATGCCCGGCTTTCTCGCCAACCTGTATGATAAGGTCATAGAACACCGAGAGCCATTAGCCTATTGTATGTACTATTTTGTCATGTTTGACCACGGACTTCCACACATGGCAAAGATTCTTGATACAATACTTATCCAAGACGAGATTGACGAGAGTGCCCTGATGCTCATCCGCAATGCTGTACACATGCTTGTCAGCCAAAGCATGGGGATGGGAACCGAAAGCAAGGCAACCTGGGAGAAAGCCATAGAAGACAGCAATCCCGAAATCTGGAAGGATGTCATGTTTGTGCTGCACAGGGTAAAAGGAAAACGGGGCAAGAAGAAAACCGTTTGTACATTGGACGAAATTCTGAAAGGAGATACCATTGCCTCAAAACAGAAAATCCGCCAGTTCCTTGACGAGCATACGGATGATATATGCCTTGCCTACCTGTTCCGCTCATTAGTACAGGCCGGAAAGATAAATGCCTCCATTCCATACATGACGTTTCATAGAGCAATAGAGTTATTTGTGAAACGAAAAATCAGCTACGATGTTCCCCAGAAACGCTATGGAGAGTTGAAGGCATTATCGCTCCGTAGCACCCCTTATAACAACAGTCTCAAAAGGGCGAAACGCATCATGGATGAGTGGACTTGCATCTTTGCGGAAACAGGATAAACTCCAGCGTATTTTCCTAACAGCTGTTAAAAGTCGGTCGGTTTTATTTCTCTCAAATAAAGCCGACCGATTACTTTTTATTCTGATACTACCTTTGCCGCCGAAATCGGTTTCAATGAGATAACCAGAGGCCCAAGAAACCTCTCATGTTGAACAGTAAAACTCAAAAAGACTAATGGAAAATCAATTCGACATCAATCAGCTGCTCCAGAAGCCAGTGGCAATGATGACAGGCGAGGAGCTGGTCTTCCTACTCAGCAATAAGGCGGAAATCAAAAATGATGTACACCCGATAGAACAAAAGCGACGCATCTATTATGGCATAGAAGGCATTGCCCGTGTCTTCGGGTGCAGTGTTCCGACAGCCAACCGCATCAAGCGAAGCGGCATCATAGATGCTGCCATCACGCAGATAGGCCGTAAGATTATCGTGGACGCCGACATGGCATTAGCCCTCGCCAAAGAAGCAGGTTCCATCAAGCTGAAATGCACAGGAGAAAAATGACATGGGCAACCCCATCTGCTGCAAGCAATGAGAACGGCGAAGCGCATAAAGGTCTTATATGCAAAGCAACAAAAGGCATCATGCTAAAATTGGGTCATACAAATCACATCTACAATGTAACATAAAAACTCGTGGCTGAGGAAATTTCTCGCCACACAAATTAAACACAACAATGAAAA
>JAFLUT010000135.1 GCA_022508665.1 Prevotellaceae bacterium
ACGGCAGCATCATTATTGAGGCATGGAAATATCCGCCCGTCACCAGCATAGGTACTGAGGCCGAATGGGTGGACAAGTTATCATTAGCCATTTCACTGCGCGAGGACGCTGATCCACGAGTGAAAGGAGAAGTTGAACGCTTAATAAATGATATAGCATGGAAGGATTAGAGAAATTCCGTGAGGCTTTTGAAACTTATTCCGAGAACTACGTTATTATCGGCGGCACGGCATGTGACATCACCATGACAGGGACGGCTGTACGTCCACGTGCCACACACGACATCGACATGATTGTTATTGTTGAGAAGATGACAGCGGATTTTGCAGAGCGCTTTTGGCAATTCGTGCGTGAAGGTGGATATCGTCCAGAGAAAGGCAAACAGGCAGAAGGCGAAACGCCGAAGTACGAGCTATACCGCTTTGTCAATGGAAAGCCAGACTACCCGGAAATGATTGAATTACTGTCACGCCATCCGGATATTCTCGGTGAGCCCAGAGGTCTGACCATAGAACCGCTGCCTGTGGACGAGGACACGTCAAGTCTGAGCGCAATCATCATGGACGATGATTTCTATCACTTTACCATAGACCACAGCAGAGTGACCAATGGACTTCGTCATGCAGACTCTGCTGCGCTTATTGCCTTGAAGTCACGTGCCTATCTCAATCTATTGCAAGACAAGGCCAACGGCAAGCACGTCAACAGCAAGGACATCAAGAAGCATCGAGCCGACGTGCTTAAAAACGTCGTCATCATGGAAGACAGCCAGATTTCGGCTCCAGAATCAATCGTAAACTGCATAAGAGAATTTGTCGTCTCAATCAGAAATGAATGGGATAAACTCTCTGAGCCTCTTGCCAAGGCTCTTGACCAAGATGTTGCATTCGTTGATGCCTTGCTGAATCAATTAGATGATTTATTTGTCACGGAATAGTTATGAAGATACAGTACGCCTCTGACCTCCATCTGGAGTTTGCCGACAACTGGAGATTCTTGAAAGAGAATCCGCTGCAAGTGGCAGGGGACATCCTTGTCTTGGCTGGCGACATCGGGTATTTGGGGGATGACAACTACACAAGACATCCTTTCTGGGACTGGGCGTCAGAGAACTATCAGCAGGTAATAGCCTGTATGGGCAACCATGAATTTTACAAATTCTTCGATATCGCTAAACTTAGCGATGGCTATTGCCTTGAAATACGCCCGAATGTTCACTGCTATTATAATGCCGTCGTACATGTCGGAGACATCGATTTCATCCTCACGACATTATGGGCAAGGATTCCCCTGAAGGAGGCATATTATACGGAACAAGTGGTAAGTGACTTCCGGCGTATCATTTGCAATGGCGAACTTCTCACCTTTGCAGACTTCAATCGTGAACATGAACGATGTATGACATTCTTGAAGAAGGCTGTGTTATCCAGTAGAGCCAGCAGTAAAATTGTTGTGAGCCACCATGTTCCATCCTTCCAGATGCAATGTCCTAAGTTTGCCGGCAGCCATGCCAACGGTGCATTCATGGTGGAACTGGAGGATTACATCAAGGACAGTGGCATCAATTACTGGATATATGGACACTCCCACTACAATGTAGATATTAAGATTGGCAACACAAAATGCGTGTCTAACCAATTGGGCTATGTTTTTCATGGGGAACATGAGACATTCGACCCAAGCAGATGCATCGAGGCATAATTTCTTTGCTTGCGACTCTTCTCTAATTGCTTAAATAATCATTGGGATAAAATGCTTGTTTTCCCTCGACAGGAGAATGAAACGATTTCTTCCGAGGGGAATTAACATTTCAAGCCCATTTTTTACATTTGCCTTTCTCGCATATTCAATTGAGAATGTGGGGATTCCATGAACTGCCCTGTCTCCTATCCACTTTTATAATTTCATATTGAATATTTTTTGGTGCATATATAATAAAAAAATTATGAGTTATGCACCTTTTTCAATATTTAGTTCACAGTATATTCATTCGACATTAGCATTTAATAGTCCTTCTTTAATGCTCATGCTGATTTTCCTGTTTAAGTTTACCTGAAAAAATTCCATCCCTGTCGCCACCGTTCTGGTTTTATCGGTGCAAAGGTAGGCTGTTGCGCTTGTTTCCGATGATTTGAAGTGCATTTCTTGCAAATTCTTCCTCCCTGTGGAGCGTAATTGGCAAGAAAAACCGCCGTAAGAAGCTGATGCGACACACCTTTTGACAGCACCATAAAACCCAGAACGGCTCCGACAACAAGGAGTTGAACAAAGGGAAAATAATTAACTTAAAACATTTAGGACATGAAACAGATTATTTGGACAAGTGAAACGTATCTCGATGACGAGGCACGCAAGGAGTATCAAAAGTTACAACGTGAATATCTCAAAGATGATAACTATACGGTCAGCGATGAGGAATGGTCGGAAGAGGTCTGGCAGTATCTCAGCGATGAACGCAAAAACCTTAACAAGGAAGTGGACGGGGTTATTATAGCCTTTGCAGACCTCGGACTGTGGAATGGTCGCAGACAGGGCTACAAGCTGATGGGGCATAACATAGCGAATATCCTGCGTTCCAACGATGATGCGGAGTGGTACGGAGACACTTACAACATTCGTGGCACGATGCACCACCATGACGGCACGAACTATGTACTCTATCGGGTGGCAAAGGACGAGGACGCAGCGCAGCGTATAGCCGACAAAATCTATGACGGGGAAATTGACGAGGCGCAGTTCCGACGTATGACACGCTCACTCTATCCGTATGTGGCAGAGGTCTATGGTTGGAAAACAAGGAGAAAGGCAGGCAATACAATTTGCAAGAACATATAAACGCCAAAGAGGTGGAGGAACATTACAGGGAGGCTGATTAGTCTCCCTTTTTATATGCGGGAAAGGAACTATCCAAAGTTCCTTTCCAATAAACCTGTTTTGGCGAAATGTAAGGAAATAGCGAAACAGACAGGAATGTCTATTCCAGCTTCCATCCATTGTCGCCATGATAAATCATCTGGTGAGTCATACCGCCATCAATGCAGATATTCTCGCCAGTGATAAAACCCGCCTTGTCAGAACAGAGAAAAAGCACCATGTGGGCAATATCCAGCGGATTACCCACACGACCTACCGGCTGCTGCACGGCATCAGCACCCTCATATACCATATAACTGGTGTCAATCCATCCCGGAGAGATGGAATTGACGCGAACCTTACCAGCCAGACTGACGGCAAGGGCATGGGTCAGAGCTGCAATGCCACCCTTTGCTGCCGTGTAGCTCTCTGTCTGCGGCTGACTCATGCGGTCGCGTGAGGAGGATATGTTTACGATGGCGGCTCCGTCTGCAAAGTGAGGAGCAAAGAGCTTAGCAAGGTAGAACGGAGCTGTGACCCCGACACTCATGACCTTTCATGAGTGGCAAGGCATTGTTGATGAGATAGTCCACATGGCCATGTTTGTCTATTACTTCCTTGACAAAGCATTCCAAAGTCTGCTTGTCAGCGATGTCACCCACGAAATGACTGCCTTCACGCTTGTCTATCACACAGACTCTTGCTCCGACTTTCCGGAATTGTTCGGCAATGCAGTGACCAATACCTTGTGCGCCACCGGTCACTACCACGACTTTTTGTTCAAATAAATTTTCCATCAGCGTTCTTCATTTCCCTATACTTCAATATCCTTTATCTTCTTTGCAGGAATGCCGCCCACGACTGTATTGGGCGGAACATCCTTGGTCACAACGGCGCCTGCGGCGATGACAGCCCCGTCACCGACAGTTACGCCAGACAGGATTGTGGCATTGGAGCCTACCCATACATTCTTTCCGATATGTATCGGAGCATGAATCATGCTTTGACGTTTCGCCGGGTCAAGGTCATGGTTTAGCGTGGCTAACACGACATTATGCCCAATCAACGCACCGTCGTCAATGGTGATGCCACCCTGGTCCTGAAACTTGCACCCCATATTGATAAACACATTCTCGCCGATGACGGTGTTCTTTCCGCAGTCGGTATGGAACGGTGGGAACAA
>JAFLUT010000136.1 GCA_022508665.1 Prevotellaceae bacterium
TTATCTTTGTGGCGTGAATCAAAATTAATGGATACCATGCTGATTGGTCGAGAAAAAGAAAAGCAAGTATTGCTGAATGCTATCAACGAGGAGTACTCTCAGTTTATTGCAGTGTATGGAAGACGTCGCGTTGGCAAGACTTTTCTAATCAGAGAAACCTTTGAAAACCGATTCGACTTCCAATTTACTGGTGCTGCAAATTTAACAGCACGAAAGCAGTTGGTGCGTTTCCGTCGTGCACTCAAAGAACATGGGCAAAAAGACACACCCGAACTGACTAACTGGGGAGATGCTTTAAGTGAACTCAAACGATTCATTACGAATCTGCCTGAAGGCAAAAAAATTGTATTCCTTGACGAATTGCCGTGGATGGATGCTCCACGCTCCGGATTTCTGTCAGAACTGGAGTCGTTTTGGAATGGATGGGCATCTGCAAGAAAAGATATTGTATTTGTGGTATGCGGAAGCAGTACCTCATGGATGGTAAAAAAAATTATTAAAAATAAAGGCGGGCTGCATAATCGCTTGAACCATCGTATCTTCCTCAATCCTTTCCCTTTGGGATTATGCGAGAGGTTTGCTCAGTCAAGAGGACTCGTGTTGAACCGCAAGCAGATGCTGGAAGCCTACATGGTATTTGGCGGCGTGCCATATTATTGGAGTCTGTTGCAAAAAGGCACAAGCATAACTGCCGAGATTGATAGACTAATTTTTTCGCCTAACGGAGAGCTGCATGACGAATTTGAGATGCTGTATGCTTCTTTGTTCAAAAAGCCTGAACCATACGTTCGTGTAATTGAGTTGTTGGCCAAGAAAAAGATGGGTATGACTCGACATGAGTTGTTGGCAGCCGGAAGGTTTGAAGACAACGGAGCATTCTCAGATATTCTGAAAGATTTGGAGTGGTGTGGCTTTATTCGCAGTTACACCATGATGGGGTATCGGACAAAATCAGATATCTTTCAGTTGATAGACCATTACACATTATTCTATTATGAATACATAGCTGGAGAACGTCAAGGCTCGAACTATTGGAGATCAATGTTGGGAACGCCAAAATATAATACTTGGTGTGGCTTGGCATTTGAGCGCACTTGCCTATGGCATGTTGACCAGATAAAGAAGAAACTTGGTATCAGCGGAATACTGACAAATGAATATGCATGGCGTTGCTTGCCGGATGAGAGCATCGGTAGATCTGGAGTTCAGATAGACCTTCTAATAGACCGTAGCGATGGAATAATTGATGTGTGTGAAATGAAATACTCGAAGGATTCATACACCATCACTTCCGATGACGCTAACGAACTCGCGCGCAAGCGAAATGTGTTTCAGGCTGTAACAGGTACGAAGAAAGCTATTCATTCCATTATGGTTACGACTGATGGACTGACACAAAATGAATATTGGGGCGATATTCAAGCTGAAATACAACTGGACGATTTGTACGAACTATAAAAAAGATATCACTCGTCAATTGTAGATTTTGCAAAATTTGAGAAAGATTATAATGGAAGATAATAAAACAAAATATTTGGAATCAAGCATAGCGGCTTTCCGTGCCATCAGAAGTCTCGTATTCCAAAAAGGTGCATATCCAAAGAGTTTTGATGCTGGCACATGGAAGGAGGAAGATTACGAAGATCCTGATTACAGGAGAGCGATGCGTAATGACTTCGAGGAATATTTAGAACTTCTCGCCACCGCAAATAACCAATATGCCAAGGCCCTGTATGACGCAATGCCATATGTTGAGTCAGAATACAACAACCTTGTCATTAACTCCCGCAATATGGAGCAAGCTATCAAACTTTTCAGGAAAAAGTTTGAGGAGGTCATGTTTGCCATCGAATGGTATATGGACATCAACAAGACTTTGAAAAACTATCTTGTTCCTTTACAGAGTCATAAGATTATTTTACCCGATGAAAGTAAAGTCTACCAAGATCTTATCTGTAATATCGGGATGGTTCATTGTCAAGCGGTGAATGCCATATGCGAAATATTTGAAATGGAGAGACCTTGGAACAAGAACCGTCCAGATGTTATAAAGATAGAGGCATCCCAGACTACAAATGCAGAAAACGAACAACCACCGCAAGCAGCCATCCCAGATGATGTTATGCAAGCGAAAAATGTTGACAGGCAACAGATTCCCTCTGAATTTGCCGACTATTTCACAGCTCCATTCAAAGGCATAGGCATGGGTAATATAGACAACTATGCAAGACTGGTTTCGAGCCTCACGGATGCGGCAAGAAAAAGGAGCGTCATTGAATACGCCAAGATAGCCCTCCTTATCTATAACAGTAATAAGATGATTCAGCGAAAGAAACCAAATACATTCAGTGAATGGTATCAATACTTCTGTAAAATTGTCGGCTGTGAATACAACCCATCATACAAGCCCTCTAAGCTGCCTATCACAAAAAGTCTGGAACAAGAGTTCCACTACATGTTAGACTAACCTGCCATAAGCAGGGGAATACCCGTACCATTCCCCTGCTATTCCCCTTCCATCTTCCCCTGATGCGCCCGCAATATATTGCTGTTCAATATGTTGCGGGCGTATCTCGTTTCCCCTTTTTATTTCCATGAATTTTTTGGAATAACTTTGCAGCCAGAATTTTAATTTCAAAAAATTATGGAGAACATTGTTATATTAAACGAGGAACAGTTCGAGGATATTATCTACAGAACCGTCAGCCGATGCCTCAATGAAAAGAATATCGGCAACATTGTTGAGAAGCCCGAAGATGAAGGTTTCTATGATCGTGACGAGATATGTGAGCTTTTGCACATTGCGTATCCTACTCTTTGGCGAATCGAGAAATCAGGCTTATTGAAAAGCCAGAAGGTTGGCCGTAAGAATCTCTACCCAAAGGCAGAAGTGAACTTGCTGATAAAGTCTGGGAAACTGGCAAAGTACAATCGAAAGTGATACGGTTATGGAGAACCATGTGCAAGGCATTAACAACGAACTGCAACAGATACAGGCAAATCTTGTCTCTGCTGCTGAATTGTCTGACGAAATTACAGGCGAGATGCTGCTGAAGAGACAGATTCGTGAGATTCCTACGCTTGTAGAACCATTGTTACCTAAAGTGGGATTAGCCTGTCTTGCGGGTAGTTCTGATACAGGCAAATCTGCATTTCTTCGTCAGATGGCGATGTCTGTCACGGCAGGTCTGCCTTCCTTTCTTGGAATGAAGATTAACGTGACTCACCGATGTGCGTATTATATCTCTACGGAAGACGATGAGATTGCTACAGCCTATCTTCTTAGCCGTCAAAACACAGACCTTGATATTGCCCCAGCTGATTTGAAAGGCCTGAGATTCTTGTTCGAAAGCGAGAATGTTGTAGCGGAATTGGACAGGCGGCTGACCGCACGTCCTGCCGATCTTATAGTGATAGACTGCTTCTCAGACCTATATACAGGTAGTATGAACGAAAGTAATCAGGTGCGGCTGTTTTTGAATCAATACTCCCAGTTGGCAAACAGGCATCAGTGTCTCATCATCTTTCTGCACCATTGTGGCAAGCGTACTGAAAACTTTATGCCAAGCAAGCATAACCTTCTTGGTAGCCAGGCATTCGAGGCAAAGATGCGACTGGTATTGGAACTTCGAAATGACGTGGCAGACAAGACGGTCAAGCACTTGTGCTGTGTCAAGGGAAATTATCTGTCTGCTGACTATAAGACGGAATCCATAAAGTTTAGATTTACAGAGAATCTTACTTTCATGGAAACAGGTGAGCGAGTGCCGTTTGAAAACCTTGTGCCTATTTCAACCGACAACGAGACAAAATATGAGTATATCATGCAGCTGAAGGCAGAAGGATTAACTCTTGATCAAATTGCCCAGAAAGTCAAGTATAAGGATAAATCGGGCGTGTCGAAATTTATTGCAAGGTATGAAAAGATGAAAGGAATAACACATGGGTAATTACGATTATAACGCGCTGGTCAATGAAGTCGTCCGCAGAGGCATCAATATGTTTGAGTCTTTCGATGATTGGACGAAGG
>JAFLUT010000137.1 GCA_022508665.1 Prevotellaceae bacterium
TTGTAATCGTGAACGGCAGGGCGTTTCAGCGGTGCGCCGTTGTCGTTCTGGACAGTAAAAGGGAAGTTTGGATGTTGCTAAACTGTTTAACGTGAACTTGTCCAACTATAATGGTCATGAATATATTTTCGTCGAACTGGCTTATATTTACCCTTCCAGCCTTTTAGATGTTCTTAAAGCATCTTGAGAGCCTTTTTAATGACCTTCTCCACTGGGGCAGAAGGTTCGTCTTTCAGTATAGCCTTGACGGTTTTTGCCACAGGTGCAGGAGGGAAGCCGAGCATCTTCAATGCCTCGAATGCTTCATTGTAGACTTCGCTGTTTATTGTTGCTTGACTGTCGGCGTTATCGCTGACAGAGGTTGCTGATATGCCGAGAGAAACGACCTTGTCTTTCAGTTCCACGATGATGCGCTGTGCGGTCTTGGCGCCGAGTCCTTTTACTGTTTTGAGCAGACGTTCATTGCCTTCCATGATTAGTCCTGCCAGTTCGGAGGCAGAGAAGGAACTGAGCATTGTGCGTGCTGTGTTGCCGCCAACGCCGCTGACGCTAATGAGCATAAGGAAAAGTTCACGTTCCTCTTTGGTAGCAAAGCCAAAAAGCGTCCACGCATCTTCGCGGATAGCCTCATATACAAAGAGCCGTGCCTCGCCTTTGCCTTGCAGGGCTGTGTAGGTGTTGAGGCTGATGTTCAGTATATAGCCCACTCCGTGGCATTCTATGGTGGCTTGCGTAGGGGTGAGTTCGTCGAGTATTCCTCTTAGGTATTCAATCATGGGTGAGTAGATTTTATAGAGTTTATATAAAATATAGATTGGTATAGGAGGTTAGATAGGACGGGTCGCAGTGTGCAGCCATGCCTTGTGTTCATCGTCGAGGAGTGGGGATAGGCGGTCGTAAACCGTTTGTTGATAACGGTTGAACCATTGGCGCTCTTCGTCTGTCAGCATTTCTGTGATGATAGGCGATGTGATTATAGGGCATAGTGTCAGATGCTCGAAAGTGTAGTAAGGCCCGAATGTGATGCCTTGTGCTTCGCCTTTCTCTGCTGGAGTGGCGCATGCAGGAGCAGCCTCGCCATGACTGCCTGAAAAATCGGCATTCACTACGAGCATGGTGTTTTCATGACGCACCCCGTGGCTGCCTTCGATGTATATGCCCGGCTCGTCAGTGATAGTCATGCCCGGCATGAGAGGTGTGGGGCGCCACTGCATGCGGAACTGGTGCAAGTCAATGCCTTCATGCACCGACATGAACAGTCCAACTCCATGCCCTGTGCCGTGCAGATAATTGATGCCGTATTTCCACATCGGCTCTCTGGCGAGGGCGTCGAGTTGAGTGCCGCACGTGCCTTTGGGAAACACGGCTGAGCCGAGCCTAATCCAGCCACGCAGAACGAGGGTATAGTCACGCCTCATTTCCCATGTGAGTGGTCCAAGTGGAATGGTGCGAGTGATGTCCGTTGTGCCATCAAGATATTGTCCGCCAGAGTCTATTAGCAGCAACCCTTCGGGCTTTACCTCGATGTCCGTTTCGGGCGTCGGGTCATAATGTACTATGGCGCCATGATGTGCGTAGCCCATAATGCTTTCGAAACTGACACCACGGAAAAGAGGCTGTTCGGCACGGAACTCATACAGTTTCTGTGCAAGTGACAACTCCGTCTGCCCACCGTTAGGCACATTCTCCATTGTCCATTTCATCCACTTCACCATTGCCACGCCGTCTTTCTCCATAGCGTTGCGGAAACAGCGTATCTCCGTTTCGTTCTTGAAAATCAGCATCTTGCCCACAATGCTGTCTTGCCTTATGGGGTGCTTGATTGCAGAATATACGGCATGATTGGTCTTGTTCGGCTGAACAAGCACTGGAATGTCAATGGATGCTAAATCGTCAATTATGTCTGTGTAACTGCGGATGACCACACCCTCTCGATGCAGATATTCTTCTACTTCGGGAGTTATCTTTTCCCTATAAATATAAAATAGTGTATCAGTAGGAGTAATGAGCAAGTAGCCAAGCACAAACGGAGTGCATTCCACATCATCGGCACGCAGGTTGAGCGTCCACGCCACCTCTTCGAGCATGGAAAGCACTATGGCATTCTCTCCTGTCTGCTGGCGGATGCGAGCAATCTTTGACGATGCGCTTTCGCCTGCGAATTCCATGCCATGCACAAATGCTTTGCTCATCGGAGGGGTAGGGCGGTCTGTCCATATCTCTGCGTATGGGTCGATGTCAGTCCGTAACGTCAACCCGTAAGCACGAAGTTCATTCTCCAACTCCTCCACATCTGCCGTAGTATTCACCCAGCCATCTACAGCAACTACGCTCCCCTTTGGCAGGACACTTCCCAGCCACTCGGCAATGCTCGGAGTGCCTTCTATCTTCTCTTTCATCAACTCATATTCCGTGCCGTCCAACTGCTCGGCGGCTTGGATGAAATAGCGTGAGTCTGTCCACAAAGCCGCACGGTCAGCCGTTACCACTGCCGTGCCAGCAGACCCCGTGAAGCCGCTTATCCATCGGCGAGCCTTCCACCTCTCTGGCACATATTCGCCCGAGTGAGGGTCTGTGCTTGGCGTTATGAATGCGCTGATGCCTTGCGTGTTCATAACATGCCGCAACGCATCAATTTTTTCCTTTGTATTCAAGATTTTCAGTTGTTTTTAAGTGTACTCTACAACAGTATCTGCACTGCTGTAATTTTTTTCACAAAGATAGTGGATTTTGAATAAAATTGAAACTTTTTCTTGTTAAAAGATTGTTTTTTGTTAGATTTTTTGCAAGTTTTGTGTAAAATGTATAACTTTGCACCCGATTTAAGAAAACACAGACACGATACTTTTGTTTTACGTCCTTTTGGGACATTCTGTCGGGCGGCGGTTCGGCGATTATGGTAAAGACAAAAAGCCAAACTAACAAAGAGAATTTAATAAATATAGTAATAACTTAAAACAAAACGTTTTTAACATGGACGCAAAAAAAGTATTGGAAGACCTCATGCGTCGTTTTCCAAACGAGCCAGAGTATCATCAGGCAGTAGAAGAAGTCCTCGGCACAATCGAGGAGGAGTATAACAAGCACCCAGAGTTCGACAAGGTAAACCTTATCGAGCGCCTCTGCATTCCAGATAGAGTGTACCAGTTCCGTGTTACTTGGATGGACGACAAGGGTCAAATCCAGACAAACATGGGTTACCGCGTACAGCACAACAATGCCATTGGCCCCTACAAAGGCGGTATCCGTTTCCACAGTTCTGTAAACCTCGGAATCTTGAAGTTCCTCGCATTCGAGCAGACATTCAAGAACTCTCTCACTACTCTCCCTATGGGTGGTGGCAAGGGTGGTTCAGACTTCTCTCCACGCGGCAAGAGCAACGCAGAGGTTATGCGTTTCTGCCAGTCATTCATGCTCGAACTCACTCGCCACATCGGTCCAGACATCGACGTGCCAGCAGGTGACATCGGCGTAGGCGGTCGTGAGGTTGGCTACATGTTCGGCATGTACAAGAAACTCACTCGCGAGTTCTCAGGCGTTCTTACAGGCAAGGGTCTCGAGTTCGGCGGTTCACTCATCCGTCCTGAGGCTACTGGCTACGGCACAGTTTACTTCCTCCGCGCTATGCTCAACACTAAGGGCGACACAATCGAAGGCAAGAAGGTTCTCATCTCAGGCGCTGGTAACGTTGCACAGTACGCAGCAGAGAAGGTTCTCCAACTCGGCGGTACACCAATGACAATGTCAGACTCTAACGGTTACATCTACGACCCAGACGGTATCGACCGCGAGAAACTCGACTACATCATGGAGTTGAAGAACGTTTACCGTGGCCGCATCAAGGAGTATGTTGACAAGTACCCAACAGCCAAGTACGTAGAAGGTGCTAAGCCTTGGTTCGAGAAGGGCGCTCAGATTGCTCTCCCATGCGCTACTCAGAACGA
>JAFLUT010000138.1 GCA_022508665.1 Prevotellaceae bacterium
AAGGGTTACGCAGAGAAGAGCAATTGGAAATACCTGTAGAGGCATTAAGAGAGGCTTTAACGAATGCTTTGTGTCATAGGTTGATGGATTCGCCAAGTGGTAGTGTTGGTATTTCCGTGTTTGATGACCGTGTGGAAATAGAAAACACGGGGCATTTGCCTAACGAACTGACAACAGAGACAATCAAACTGCCACATCGCTCATATCCCCAGAACCCGATCATTGCAGACGCCTTATATTTGACAGCTTTCTTGGAAAGTTGGGGTACTGGAGTTAAGCGTATTGTCGATGCTTGTAAAGAAGTTGGTTTACCTGAACCCGAATATGGAACTGATGGAGGATTTGTTTGGATTACGTTTAAACGTCCTAACTCTGTTACTAACTTAGACACTAACTTAGACACTAACTTAGACACTAACTTAGACACTAACTTAGACACTATGCAAGAATTGTCAGACAAGCAAAAAGAGGTTTTGGCATTCTGCATTATTCCAAGAAGTAGCCGTGAAATCTTGGAGCATATTGGCGTAATAAATCATTCTAAAAATAGAGATAGATTTATCAATCATTTAGTTACAAAGAGGCTTTTAGAAAGAACTATTCCAGACAATCCCAATTCTCCATTACAGAAATATATTGTAAAGAGGATATAGAATCAGAGGGCAAGATGAAAATTTTGCCCTTTATTTATGAATTTTTGCCAGCTGTGCAGATAGGCTGCACAGTTTGGCATTACCTTTGCAGTATTATTAATTAAAAAAGTATATGAGTAAGACAACAATTCCTGAAAGTGTGAAGCGAGACCTTTGGTTCGCAGCTCATGGCAGATGTGAGTTTGCAGGATGCAACAAGGTGCTATTTAAACATGGCATAACGATGGATGAATGTAACATATCCAATTATGCCCATATCATTGGAGACTCCCCCAAAGGTCCTCGTGGCGATGAGAAACAATCTAAAGAACTTGCAAAAGATATAAATAATCTTATACTACTCTGTCCAGAGTGTCACAAACTAATTGACAGCGATGAAGAAAAATATACTGTGGAAGTGCTCAGGAATATGAAAAGAGAGCATGAAAAGCGAATTCTATTTGTAACAGGCATCCAGCCTAACATGAAGAGTTTGGTGGTTGCGTATGGTCCGAAAATTGGAACAGACACCCCACATTTTCATAAAGATGTTCTTTTTAATACTATCTTTCCTGAGAGGTATCCAGCAGATTTGTCACCTATTGAAATACAGATGAAGAACTCTGTTATGAAAGATGGTGAGGCTTTTTTCTGGGACGTAGAATTACGTCAGATTGAAGAAATTTGCACAAATAAGATATTAGGTCCATTAGAGCGAGGTGAATTATCTCATGTTTCGCTATTTGCACTTGGGCCTCAACCCTTGCTTGTGAAGTTGGGTACGATGTTGAATGATAAATATCCAGTAACGGTCTTTCAAAAGCACCGCGTTCCTGATAATTGGTGCTGGTTTGACGAAGATACTGCAAACGATATTCTACTAATTGAACCTCAAGATAAATCGAAAGAGCCTATCCTGGTTATTGCACTAAGTACAAAAGCTATCTTGAAGCGTATCGCTGATAGATTTGGAGATACTGCAAGCCTATGGTCTATCACTTGCGATGAGCCTGGAAATGATATGATGCGATGCCATAGTCAGTTAAAAGAATTTAATCTTGTGGCCAGGAAGGCTATGGATGCTATTAAGACGGCACACTCAAAGGCTGGTTACTTGAAAATATTCATGGCTGCCCCTGCTTCTTGTGCGGTAGAACTTGGTCGTATCAGAATGCCGAAGGCTGATTTGCCATGGGTGCTGTACGACTATTGGGTTGATAAAGATGGAGATATAGAAACGATAACAATAAAATAGATAACAATGGGAAGAATTTTAAGTAAAGAACAAAAAGAAGAATTCAAGGATATTCTTGAAACGTTGGGCGAGTCATTAGACATCACCCAAACACAGTATGATAACCTGACGAGGAGTTATAAGGCAGTGGGTGAGTTCTTGCAGAATGATCCTGTTTTTGAGCAGTATAAGCCGATAGTATCACCCCAAGGATCTCTAAGGTTAGGTACAATTATTCAGCCTATTAATCCTAATGATGATTTGGACGTTGACTTGGTGTATAGACTTACAGAGAAAGATCCAAGATGGACACAAAAAGACTTGAAGGAAAAGGTGGGGGCAAGGCTAAAAGGAAGTGACCGCTATGCATCAATGATCGAGAAAAAGGAGGGACGACGCTGCTGGACACTATTATATAGGGATAACTCTGACAATCCCCAAGAAAAATATCATATGGATATTCTTCCTTCGGTGGCAGATGGAAAGTACACCGAAAGAATGATACGTTTGTTCTCTGAGAGCTTTTCTGCTCAAACAGTAGATCAGATTTCTATAAGGATTACAGACAAGGAGGCGAAGGACTATGCTACATCAACACGACAAGAAGAATGGTTGAAAAGTAATCCAGACGGATATGCCTTGTGGTTTGCAAATAGATGTAAAGCTGATGAATCTGTAAAACTTATGGCAGAGGCAATAGTTCCTATCGAGAAATACAACAAGGAGAAGACTGTATTACAGCGCATTGTGCAGATACTGAAGCGACATAGAGACATGATGTTCCGCTACGATAAAGACGATAAGCCTATATCAATTATTATCACTACCCTAGCGGCTCGTGCATATAAGGGTGAAAAAGATTTGCTTGAGGGATTAGTAAATGTAGTTGATAATCTTGAAAAGAGCATCACCAAAAATGAGAAAGGTGAGGATGTGGTTTCTAATCCTGTGAATCATGAAGAAAATTTTGCTGATAAATGGCCGACACATCCCAGAAGACGTGAGAATTTCTATCAGTGGCTTGCTGCCGTGAAAAAAGATGTGTATGAGATTTTTGATGGAGCAAATAAAATTCAAATCCAAAATACTATGGGACGTATATTTGGCAAAGATATGATTACAAAGGCTTCATCACTTTTGGTGGAACGAAGGAAATCAAAACTTGCAACTGGAGCAACATTGTTGACTAGTACCAGAAAAGTAACTGCAAGTACAGTAGGAAGAATTGTAAATACGGCAAATACATTTTATGGTAAATAAGGCAATAACACCGATTCAACAATTTAGTGTTTTAAAACATGAGTTCCCTAAATCATCTGGTTCCGTTTATTGTGGAACTATGAATTGGTCTGGGGAGTTTACGCCGTCTGCTTTATCCGACACTTATAGACTAAAAATTACTTATACGCAGGGGCAGGCTCCTAAAGCCTATATAGTGTCTCCAAAGCCATTGCCACTGGCAGAGGGGGCTAATCGATTGCCACATACATATTGCTATAATAATGGGAAACAACAATTATGCCTTTTTCTACCTAAAGTAGGCGAGTGGGACTCTTCAATGTTTATAGCAACAACAATTGTGCATTGGGCAGTACAATGGATGTATTATTATGAAATATGGGTATCCACGGGGAAATGGATGGGTGGAGGACATGGGAATTGGGATGTGGAGAAAAAGGAAGATCAAATCTCAAATTAAGTGTGATTAAATGAATGATCCACAAAGTGCACTCTTCACACGACAGAGTGTAACAAAGTGTTCAGTCGTTTCTTATACACCCCATCCATTCCGTTTCTTAGTACCATCCCAGTTGGTGAGTTCATTGTCAGAGCCGCCACCGCCTGTACCAACTGAGCCTCTGCCTCCTGCTGCGAGAAAGAGTCTATTCATCAGTTCCTTGGGAA
>JAFLUT010000139.1 GCA_022508665.1 Prevotellaceae bacterium
CGCGCCGATGGTACTGCGCCGCAATGCGGGAGAGTAGGTCGCCGCCCATTTTTTTATGTTCCGTTCCCCCTTTCCATTCGCTTATGGAGAGAGGGAACGGAACTCGTTTTATTGGAAGGATATACAATATATGTGTGTGCAGGACACGATGTTATGTTATAGTGGATGATGTACAATAATCGCTATGTTTTTTTCGTTATTGTATATTGTATAATAGGAAAAGACAATGCAGGTGTATGACAGGTTTAGGAACGTGAGGTATGCTATGGCGCTGGTAGCGGTGCTGATAGCCATCGGTTCGCTGCTTACTTCCAATTATTTGATTTCTGACCTTAAGGAAGAGGAGACTAACAGGATGGAGGTGTGGGCTGAGGCGATGCGGTCGCTGAATACGGCGGATGAGAATACTGACTTGAACCTTGTGCTGAAGGTTATAAATGGCAACAATACTATTCCGGTAATTGTTGTGGATGGAGAGGGGAGAGCGCTGTCGGCACGAAATATCAAGAGAACATTTTCTGAGGACGAGGATTCGCTCTCGTATCTTACGGCTTTGGCAAAGGAATATATGGATAACGGTAGGGTTATACGTATAGATTTGCCGCAGGAGTATGGGGCGGATGAATATATCAGTATATGCTATGATGAGTCGTTGATGCTCAAGCGGTTGGCGATATATCCTTATATCCAGTTAGGGGTGGTCGTGCTGTTTGTGTTGATAGCCATATTTGCTTTGTTTTCTGCGATGAAGGCGGAGCAGAACAAGGTGTGGGTTGGTTTGTCGAAAGAGACTGCGCATCAGTTGGGAACTCCCATATCGAGCCTTATCGCTTGGCATGAGGTGTTGAAGGAGTCCTATCCCGATGATACGCTGTTGCCAGAGATGGAGAAGGACATTAAACGTTTGGAGCGTATAGCAGAGCGTTTTTCAAAGATTGGTTCTATCCCCGAACCTAAGCCAGTGGATATAATAGAGGTGCTGGATAGAGTGGTTACATACATGGACAAACGCACTTCGAGCAAGGTTGTTATAACGAAGCATTTCCCGTCCGAGCCTGTCATCGTGACCCTTGTGTCAAGCCTTTTCGAATGGGTGGCAGAGAATTTGTGCAAGAATGCGGTAGATGCCATGGGAGGCTGTGGCTCTATTGATTTGTATGTGGATGAGGACGACAAGTATGTCTATGTGGAAGTAAAGGATTCTGGCAAAGGTATTCCTCATTCCAATTTCTCCTCTGTCTTCAAACCCGGATTTACGACGAAAGAGCGTGGCTGGGGGCTTGGTCTTTCACTGGCAAAAAGGATTGTGGAAGAGTATCACCGAGGCAAAATATATGTCAAAGAGTCCGAAATTGGCGTTGGTACAACGTTTCGTATAGAGTTGCCGAAGAGGGTGGGGGATGTTTGACTACCACGCCACCAGCCAACCCGCTGAAAACTCTCTGAGCGGCATTCCCACACTTTATATGTAATAAAATCTAAAAAATAATTTGTTTTATTAAAAATGTTTGTATATTTGCAACTATATTATGTGATATTGCAATAAAAATATTCGGTTAAAGATATGACAACCCTTATTTTACCCCCCCCTCATAAAAAGGGCATAGGTAAAGATATGCGGACGCGGCAAGGCGTGCGGATTTCTTCTTTCGTTGCAAAGAGAAGGACTCCGCACGCCTTGCTGCGTCTGTGTGATGCAGGTCATGGATGCCATAATATATATATATGAGTAAATACAGTTTTTTTACAATAAGATAATTATTTATTGCTTATGAATCCAAAACAAAAAGAGGTTATCGAGTCTGTAGTGGAGTGCTACAATGATTTGTGCCATTTGTCCGCAATGAAAGAAGGACTTCAGAATGTGTATGACGAGTACAAGAGTGCTAACGACCCCGACACGCTCCGCTGGCTGCTGGCGCTTTGCATCCGCATTCACCACGGACGCAGAATGCCGTGGGTGAGTTGCTACCTTGCCGTGGAGGCACTGATGGCATCCGAATGCCTCGGCAAGTCATTCGAGGATTTTGAGAGCCTTCACAGTGAGGTCTCAACGTCTTTCAAAGACATATCTTTTGCTAGGGGACCGCTCACTTGCTACGACACGGCTGTCAATGTTGCGTTTTTGCTGTCCGACACGCTTCTTCCCCAGAAGTACGTGTATCTCCACGCTGGCGCGTGGAAGGGTGCTGGCTATCTGATGGACGAGTGCAGGTTGCGGAGTGTCATGCCTGTTGCAGAGTGGCATGAGTTTTTCCCCGATATGGAGAGTTGGAAGATAGAGGACATGCTGTGTATATACAAGGATGTCTTTAAGAAACTGAAGGAAAACGAATGTGTGACGAAGAGCGACATCAGTCCCTCCTCGGGCGGTTGCTCCTCGCCTGCTCCAAAGAAATGCTGCACTGATGCAACTCTGTTTAAGGGGAGGTACACCAAAGAGTATGTTTTGCGTCGCTTGCAGGAGGCTGAGGAAAACTTGAAATCTCAAAAACAATAAGAAATGCCATAACAATGAAAAGATATTTATTCTTAAAACGCTTTTTGGCGTCTTTGCTACTCTGTATGGTCTCAACGTTCCTTTGGGCGTATGACTTTAAGGTAGGTAGTATTTATTATAATAAAAATGCAGATGGCACGAGCGTGTCTGTGACGTATGAGAGTGCGTCTTATAGTAGTTATTCGGGATACATTTCCATCCCCTCTACTGTGACATTTGGTGGTAGGACTTATAAAGTGACGGACATTGGCGAGGATGCTTTCCAGAATTGCTCTGGTCTTACTTCTGTGACTATTCCCAATAGCGTGACGAGCATTGGCTATGGTGCTTTCTCTGGCTGTATTTAGAGCTTCCTAAACAACCATGAACAACACAAAACAACAAAATATAACTTGTTGTTT
>JAFLUT010000014.1 GCA_022508665.1 Prevotellaceae bacterium
GTCAGTTGCTTTGCGATTCCTCTGATATTAGTTATGTGTTCGAGGATGAAGACGGGTTTATTGAATACCCAGATGAAGAAGGCTATTATGGTGAGTTGAGTTTCAGAATGCAATATAAGGATAGCATCGGAGAACCTTTCCCATGGCTATACATTGATGCGGATACATTAAAGAGCGTTGCAGAAGATAATGATTATGATGTTGAGGTTATAGCAGAGGGAGAGCATTATGACTATTTGGCGAGAATAACAAAACAACAATAATATGAAAATAATTGACGACAATTTAATCAATGGTGTGGCGGCAGAGGCAAAACAGTCACCAAGATTGAGGATGAACTACAATTTTCATCAGAGCCTCTCAGATAAATGCCACCGTTTCCTGAACGCTTTGGAGCCGGGAACACAAATCCCTATACATCATCACCCGACAAAAGATGAGACCTTTGTCATTCTGAAAGGAAAAGTCAGAGTTTCAACCTATAACGATGATGGTGAAATGCTGGAGTCTTGTGTTCTCTGCCATGAAGAAGGATGTTATGGCGTTGATATACCCAAGAACGTATGGCATGGTGTTGAGTGTATAGAACCGAGTGTGCTGTTGGAATGCAAGGAAGGTCCATTTGTTGAGCATGAGGTTGATGGGATATTGGAGATAAAACAAGAAGAGAGAAAGTAGTTTTTATTCTACGTTCTCTCTTTTTACTCTTATATTGCAACATTATTCATCTCCTGATATAATGCTACAGGACCAAGATGCCACATTTTCGTAGTTTCTGTTTCTAATTGGCGATATGTTTCTGACAGATAGATTTCTTCCATTGCGTCAACAAGACTGATATTTTTTATCTTCCATCAGCATATCTGCTAACCATGCTACTTTGGAGGGCAACAGCAGGTACAGGTTAGATTGATTGACATATAAATTCATTTTGCCTGTTCTTCCATTCTTAATTTAATAAATTCATCTATATCCTCCATAAATCCATTGACGACTTTGTGTATGCAGGGCTTCATAATGTTCACAAAGGTGATCAAGCACGTTATATCTGCCTAACTGTTTTACGGCTTCTGCCCCAGTCAGCGATAATAATATAATAGGTAAAATAGCATTAAACCATAGACGGGAATTATACGATCAGAATGTGCTTATAATCCTCCAAACCTATGTTTTTCACCCACTTTGGGAGGATTATAACGATTTTCTCACATTTTATTCTTAACGTTGTATCCTGAAAAACAAGAATACCACATCTTTGCTAAAATAAATAATGCCATAAAGTTGTGTATATCCCTAAGAATTATTAACTTTGTGATTGTTTGATGACTTCTGACGATGAGAGATTCTTTACACATAACAACATTGCTTTATGATAAACCATGCCATAGACAACAACAAATATCTTTATATTAACCTGAAAGTTCAGACTTTTGATGAACTGACAACTAAGGAACTGTATGCAATACTGAAAGCACGAGCGGCTGTCTTCATTGTAGAACAGAATTGCCAGTATCAAGATATGGATGATATTGATTTCGCAGCAACTCATGTCACTCTCTTGAAAGATGATGAGATTGTGGCATACGCAAGAGTCTTTTGCGACGGGCATGCTGATACATGGCATATCGGGCGCGTGCTGACTGTTTGGCGAGGCATGGGATATGGCATTCCACTGATGAACGAGGCAATAAAGGTTGCAAAGGAAGCAGGCGCAAAGTCCGTAGAGATTGATGCTCAAAGTTATGCTATCGGTTTTTATGAGAAGGTTGGCTTTCAAGTATGTTCTGACGAGTATCTGATAGACGGCATCCTGCATAAACGGATGAAGTTGCTTGTATGATACATTTCACATGAGGCTTACCTACATATTTCATAGTTGTTTTGTTCTGGAAACAGAAAAGTCAATCTTGCTATTTGACTACTGGCAGGATCCTTCACATGGCATTTCCCGATTTCTGATAAATGACAAGCCGCTGTACGTGTTCGCCAGTCATTTCCATGAAGACCATTTCAATAAAGAAATCTTCACATGGAAAAAGCAGAAACATAATATTACATACATATTAAGCAAGGACATCCTTCGGCACAAGAGAGCAAACAAAGAAGACGCTGATGTATGGCTAGCAAAAGGCGGCACATGGACTGACGGAACAGTATCAGTAAGGGCAACAGGCAGCACAGACATTGGCGTCTCATGGATTGTTGAGACGGAAGGAAAACGAATTTTCCATGCAGGAGATTTGAACAACTGGTATGCTAAGTTTCTCCCAAATGCGAAACATGGAGAGACAATCCATAGCGAAGAAATGGATGAGGACATTGACCCTATAGCCCATGAGAAACAATATCTTGGCGAACTGAAAGATATTCGCAAGATAACGGATAGATTTGACATTGCAATATTCCCCGTAGACGGAAGAATTGGCAATGGCTACACGCTTGGAGCCCGCCAATTCATAGAGCGCTTTGATGTCAGGCTCTTCGTTCCCATGCACTTCGTAGCCAGCGGTTTTGAATCCGCATGGCGTTTCAAGGAATATGCTGACATAAAGGATGTACAGTTTTGGGATATAAACAAAGAGGGAGAGTGTATAAATGTTCTACAATAATCAAAATAGTGACAGTCAAAATACAAGCACATTACACATCATTAGTTCATTACCCCAGTCCTCTCCCCCAAGGACTGCAAAGGGAACTTTTATTGGGATGATTTTGTATCCAATCATAAAAATATGGTTGTATTATAAAGATTTTTCCGTCATAAAGTTGTTTGTTTGCAAGAAAAGGTGTATCTTTGCAAAGTTTTATACAAAAAAGGGTAACAAATGAAGTCATTTTATGGCACATACTTTTATTTTTACTTTTACTACGGCGAACAGTAAGAGCGGGAAGTTATGTGTTATGACAGACTTGGAAAAAGACAATGAATAATGTATAGCCCCGCTTCTATAAGCGGGGTCTTTTTATATGATATATGAGAAAGATAGCGATACAAGGAGAAATAGGGTCATTCCACGATGTGGCGAGCCACTGCTACTTCGAGGGTGAGGAGATAGAGATTGTGTGCTGCGACACATTCGAGGGGGTGTTTGAGGAAATGAAGAAGGACTCGAATGTGATTGGCATTGTGGCGATTGAAAACACTATCGCTGGGTCGCTGCTACACAACTATGAGTTGCTGCGTGAGAGCGGGATGCAAATCATTGGCGAGCATAAGTTGAGAATATCTCACTCCATAATGTGTCTGCCAGACGAGGACTGGGCGGACATTACGGAGGTGAACTCGCACCCTGTGGCGCTGATGCAGTGCCGCACATTTCTGAAACAGCACCCTGAGTTTAAGGTGGTTGAGACGGACGACACGGCTGGTTCGGCGAAGAACATCAGCCAGAAGCAACTGAGGGGGCATGCTGCGATATGCTCTAAGTTTGCCGCTCCTCTGTATGGCATGAAGGTGCTTGAGGAGGGAATTGAGACGAACAAGCACAACTTCACACGTTTTCTCGTGCTGTCCGACCCGTGGCAGGCGGAGGAACTAAGTGTGCCGAGCCAGTCGAACAAGGCGAGCATCGTGTTCAGCCTGCCTCACAATGAGGGGTCGCTGTCGCAGGTGCTGAGCATCTTCTCTTTCTACAGAATAAACTTGACAAAGATACAATCGCTCCCTATCATCGGCAGAGAGTGGGAATACATGTTCTACATTGATGTGCTGTATGATGACTACACGCGTTATCGCCAAAGCATTGATGCGGTACGCCCTCTGACAAAGCAGCTGAAGATTTTGGGAGAGTATCAGGAGGGAAAAAGCACAGTGTGAGTCCTGCACGTTCATCCACGGCGGAGGATTGCAGTCCTCTATTAGGAGGACTGGAGTCATCCATTAAGAGGATTGGAGTCCTCTATTAGGAGGACTGAGAATTTTAACGGTGTGGTGGAAATGTGGCAAACTGTGCGTGAAAAGCGTAAGAAATAGTGAATAAGAATTTGTTAAAATAGTGAATATAATGGTACAGCCAGCAGATAGATTATCGCTCGTAAGCGAGTATTATTTCTCAAGAAAACTGAAGGAGGTGGCGAAACTTAACGCTGAGGGGAAGGACATCATTTCTCTTGCAATCGGTTCGCCCGATATGCCACCAAGTGAGGAGACAATAGATGTGCTGTGCGAACACGCTAAGCGTCCTGACGCTCATGGCTATCAGCCAACCATGGGAATACCAGAACTGAGGGATGCCATGGCAAGGTTCTATAAAAGGTGGTATGATGTGGAACTTGACCCTGCAACGGAGATACAGCCGCTCATTGGCAGCAAGGAGGGCATTCTGCATGTGACGCTCGCCTTCTGCAACCCGGGAGACAAGGTGCTGGTGCCTAATCCGGGCTACCCTACTTACACATCGCTGAGCAAAATTCTCGGTCAGCAGGTAGTGAACTACGACCTGCTGGAAAGCAACGGCTGGCAGCCCGACTTCGAGCAGTTGGAGAAGATGGATTTGGAGAGGGTGAAACTGATGTGGACGAACTATCCGAACATGCCGACTGGCGGGCGTGCAACGAGAGAGTTGTATGAGAAGATTGTGGCTTTTGCAAGGGCGCATAACATCGTGGTTGTGAACGATAACCCCTACTCTTTCATCCTCAACCGTGACGAGCATCTGAGCATTCTGCAAGTGGACGGAGCAAAGGATTGCTGCATAGAGTTCAACTCGATGTCGAAGAGCCACAATATGCCCGGTTGGCGTGTGGGAATGCTGGCAACGAACAGTACTTTTGTGCAGTGGATACTGAAAATAAAGAGCAATATCGACTCCGGCACATTCCGCCCCATGCAGTTGGCGGCAGCGCAGGCATACGACAACACAGAGGAGTGGCACACGCAAGCGAACATTGAGACTTATACCACTCGCAGGAAGATTGCGGAAGCCATAATGACAAAACTGGGATGCACTTTCGACCCAACTCAGCAGGGCATGTTCTTGTGGGGGCGCATACCGGAGAAGTACAATGATGTGGAAGATTTGACGGAGAAAGTGCTGCACGAAGCACGTGTATTCATCACTCCGGGATTTATCTTCGGGAGCAACGGCAAGAGGTATATCCGCATCAGCCTTTGCGCAAAGGATGAGAAGATGCAGGAGGCTTTGAGGAGAATAGAGGAAATCTTCTAATACATGAATATATAATTGATAAAGAACTAAATAACAAACAGATATGGAACTTGAACTTTTACCATTAGGTCTTCCAAGCGACAATGAACGTCCGTTTGTCATCGCAGGCCCATGCTCGGCTGAGACCGAAGAGCAAGTAATGGCTACTGCACGCCAATTGGCGGATAAGGGATGCCACATCTTCCGTGCAGGAGTGTGGAAGCCACGCACAAAGCCGGGTGGTTTTGAGGGCAACGGAGAAATGGCTTTGCCGTGGATGAAGCAAGTGAAAGAGGAGACTGGCATGCTCACTGCTGTTGAGGTGGCAACTCCCGAACACGTTGAGTTGTGCCTCAAATATGGCATTGACATTCTTTGGGTAGGCGCACGCACAACGGCTAACCCATTCGCCGTACAAGCAATCGCTGACAGTCTGAAAGGCACGGATATTCCTGTACTGGTGAAGAACCCTGTCAATCCCGACCTCGAACTGTGGATTGGTGCTTTGGAACGCATCAACGGTGCCGGCATCAAGAGGCTCGGAGCAATCCATAGAGGTTTCTCATCATACGACAAGAAGATTTACCGCAACCTGCCTATGTGGCAAATTCCAATTGAATTGAAGCGCCGCATTCCAAACATTCCTATCGCTAATGACCCAAGCCACATCGGCGGTCGTCGCGACCTCATCGCCTCGCTTTGTCAGCAGGCAATGGATTTGGGTATGGACGGACTTATCGTTGAAAGTCACTGCAATCCTGAAACGGCATGGAGTGATGCAAGCCAACAGGTAACGCCAGACATCCTCGATTATATTCTTTCAATCCTCGTCATCCGTGCCGAAACACAGACAACTGAGAATATCACTGCGTTGAGAAAGCAGATTGACGAGATTGACAATAACATTATTGAGGTTATTGCCAAGAGAATGAGGGTGTGCCGCGAGGTTGGGCAGTACAAGAAGGAGCATGGCATGACTATTGTGCAGACAGCACGATATAACGAAATTCTCGAAAAACGTGGCGCACAAGGTTCACTGATGGGCATCGATCCAGAGTGCATCAAGAAGGTGTTTGAGGCGATACACGAAGAGTCTGTAAATCAGCAGATGAAGGTGATTAACGACAAGTAAAGCCAACTCCATAATAAGAAATCAGAAATAATGTCTAACTTTAGAATTAAAATAATAACATTTAAGAAATTAATTCAATAATTAGAGTTATGAAATATTTTATACAAAACCTCACTGTATTCTGCTGTTCTCTACTACTATTAATATTAGTTGTAAACTGCTCTGATTCGCATAAAGCAAATTCAGATACATCTTTTTCTTCCGAACTTGTTGAGCTTGCAAAGCTTGGAAATGCAGAAGCTCAATACAAATTAGGACGTTGTTATTACAATGGTGAAGGTGTTACCCCAAATTATACAGAAGCAGCAAAATGGATACAGAAAGCGGCAGATCAAGGATTTGCTCAAGCTCAATATAACATGGGTGACTTATACCTTGCTGGTTTGGGTGTTTGTAAAGATTGGAGCAAAGCAAAAAAATGGTATACAAAAGCCGCAGAACAGGGACATAAAGGTGCAATTATTACATTAGAAACATTAAAGTAAAAAGTAATAATTTTTTAATTATATATATATATGAAGATACTCATACTCGGTGCAGGAAAGATGGGGTCATTCTTTACCGACCTCCTTTCCTTCGACCACGAAGTGGCTGTGTATGACATTGATGCCAAGCGACTGAGGTTTATGTATAACACACAGCGTTTCACGCAATTAGATGAGATAGATGAGTTCAAGCCCGAACTGGTAATCAATGCTGTCAGCCTCAAATATACACTTGACGTATTCGACCAAGTCATTCCTCATCTTCCCGAATCTTGCATCCTATCCGACATCAGTTCTGTAAAGACAGGTTTCAAAGAGCATTATGAGAAATCGGGCATGCGTTATGTCAGCACCCACCCCATGTTCGGACCTACTTTCGCCAACCTCGGCAAACTATCAAACGAGAACGCCATCATCATCAACGAAGGTGACTTCATGGGTCGCTGCTTCTTCAAAGAACTCTACGCTCGTTTAGGACTGAACATCTGCGAATATACCTTTGAAGAACACGATAAAACCGTTGCGTACTCCCTCTCCATCCCCTTCATTTCCACCTTCGCCTTCGCTGCCGTAATGAAACATCAAGACGCTCCCGGCACGACTTTCAAACGCCACATGAAAATAGCACAAGGTGTACTCTCCGAAGACGACACACTCCTCCGCGAAATCCTCTTCAACCCCTACACCAAAGAGCAAGTCGAGAAAATACGAAAGGAAATGAAGGAAATCATCGATATCATAGACACTCACGATGAGGAACACATGCAGCAGTATCTAACGAAAATCCGCGCCAACATTAAGTAATTTAATTGGCACAACAGTAACAAGAAAAAGCCTCCACCGCTTATGCGGTTGGAGGCTAAATTTTGCAAACCTTTTGCCGAAGTCTCAGCAACACTACTTATTGAAACTTGAATATATTACTTCGAGATTGACGTAGTCGTTTTCTCCTCCTACAAGCCGAGCGCTGCTCATGCTGAAATCGTGGTTGAGTTTTATGAGATTGTTGCTTGAATCATAAGTGGTTTCAACGGGTATAAGAAGCACTTTATTCCAGTTTTCGGTTGCTGTGCCGCTTTTCTGTTCTTGCACCATTTTCGTGACAAGTCTTGCCACGTTGTTGAATGTGTAGGTGTTTGTACTGCTGTTGAATGTAGTGATGTAAGATGTTTGGTTGTCGCTCACATGATAGTTCTCGAAGAAACCGTTCAGATAGTCGTCTAAGCGGACAAGTAGGATTGTTTTGGGGATGTCTAACTTGAACGAACTCTGCACAAGGTCGTTGTAGCGTGTGAAGGTGAGTTTTGCAGAGTTTATTGTGTCTTGAGAGTTGATTTGTTCGGCTGGTATGGTTGCCATAGTGAAGATGCCGGCAGGACATTTCAGATATGTTGAGCCTGTGTCGTCAAGAAGCTTGTCGAGGTTTGTGTTTTCAAAGCGTGTTGCCTCCACTACCTCTTCTGTTGCAGCAAGTTCGCAAAGACCGAGTGTGTCTTTTTTGTATTCTTCATCGTAATATCTAAAGTAGATGTTCATCTGCACCAAGTAGATGTAAGCCATTGCTCCGTCTCCTTGCTCCAACTTGAAATATAACCCTTTGCTGCATGGGTTGTCACTATTTATCCACTCTGCGGTGTTTGCGAAATGCTCGGGATTGCTGCGGTAGTCGCTTATGATTTGTGTGCCGAGTTCTTTCGGCAATGATACTTTGATGTTGTGGTAATAGTTGCTTCCCCAGCGCTCGGAGTCGTCGATAGTTCTGTCGCTGAGGGTAAACCACTTCGTTGTTAGTGGTTCTGCCGACGGGTCATAGTAATCCTCTGGATTGATGTCGGTATAATAGTCAGCGTTAGGGTCAAGCGGCGTGTCCAATTCGTACACGCTAAGTTTGAAGGTTGCGAGCGAATCGCCGATAAACTTGTCTACGAAAAGCCTTAGTTCAAAATCTGTGCATTCGTCATCGGTGATTTTATTAGGGAAGGCAAAGTTCTCGTCGCAGTGGAACTGTGCGAGGAAGTCGCTCTTTACCGTCGTGCCTGTTTCGGGGTCAGTAAAACGCCCGAGATAAGACATTTTGGTGCGAGCCAGCACGGCATCCCCGACAGCGTAAGACTCTGTTTTGACGTCGTATGTTTTGTATTTATTAGTCACGAGGTCTGCGCTTGGCATCATGTCAACACCTAAGGTGGCAGTGTTGTCATCGCATGACACGAGGCTGAGCAACGCTACCAATACTACCAATATGGACTTATAATTCATAAACTTTATAATGTTTCGTAGAAATCGCTGTATGCTTGCTTGAAATCACCTCCCTCTACTGGAGCAAGAACTGGCAAGCCTAATGTCTTCGCATAGTCGACAATGGAGGCGTCAACCTCGGGTTTCTCTATAATAACTCCGTCGGAGAACTTCACGCCAATCTTTTCAAGTTCAGTATGTCCATACGATGTGGCGCATATATCCTTTATGTCATCGTATTTCACTCCCTTATATTCCACCAGTCTGGCATTGTCTACACCAAGGTCGAGATTAAACTCCTTGGGCGACACCTCCATGACCACTTTCGTGTCGCGGAATGACGGCTCGTCGTTGTATGCTCTCTTGATGTAAAGAGGTGCCAGTGCCGCAGCCCAACCATAGCAGTGTATAATGTCAGGTGTCCACCCCAACTTCTTCACGGTTTCAAGCACGCCTCGCGCATAGAATATGGCACGCTCGCCGTTGTCCGTGTATTCCTTTCCCTCCTTGTCGGTCAGAATGCCACGCTTCATGAAGTAGTCGTCATTGTCGATGAAATATATCTGCATGCGTGCCGACGGGAGTGAAGCGACCTTGATGATGAGCGGATGGTCTGTCTCGTCGATGATGAGGTTCATTCCCGACAGACGGATAACCTCGTGCAGTTGGTTGCGACGCTCATTTATTGTACCCCATTTGGGAGAGAACGTTCTGATTTCATGTCCGCAGTCTTGAATGGATTGTGGCAAGACACGCCCCATGAGAGAATGGTCGTTCTCCGTAACAAAAGGAGCGATTTCTGTTGTAATGAATAATACTTTTTTGGCTTTCATTCTTCATTACTTTTCAATGATAGTGTATGAAAAGTAATGCAAAGATACAAAAAAATCTTGATAAAAAGGTATTATTTTATTATAATTAAGATTTTAGAGGTGGTATTCTCTTCATTTATATTAAGTTTGACACCTCATTGCTGCCAATATCATCGTTCAAAACCGTCAGCCGTTTATCGCAGTATCGACACACCGTTCATCGAAACATCGATACACCGCTTATCGCTGTTTCGATAAACGGTGTATCGTTTGCTATAAGGTAAAAGGCCCTGTTGGTATTTTCCTTCTGAGTATATCGAGAGTGAAGTCAACGCCTGCAATGATGCCATATCCTCGCAGTATCGATTCAACTGTCTTGCGTGCCAATTCTGGATGATTGTTCTCTTCGCTCAAATGGCACAGCCAGACGTGCTTGAGGTTTTCGTGGAAGTTCTGAACAAGCGCATTTGCCGTCTTCACATTTGACAAATGCCCTGTGCCGCACGATATGCGTGTCTGCAATTTTTTAGGATAACGCCCCTGACGCAGCATGTCCTCGTCGTAGTTCGCTTCTAATATAAGATGTGTGCTTTTAGAAATGTATTGGCTGACATATTCGGTCACGTCTCCCACATCTGTCATTATTGTGAAACGCACATCGCCAACTTCTATATGGTATCCCACATTCTCCGATGCGTCATGAGGAATGGGGAATGCCGTGATGTTAAAGTCGCCCACGCTGAACGTCTCGCAAGTGTTGATGCTATGGCGAAACTCTTCAGCCACCTTGTCCGTCATCATCCAGTTACGATACATTCCGTCATGCACAGTCTGCGTAGCATATACAGGAATCTTAAATTCGCGACTTATCTTACCTGCCGCCTTGATGTGGTCCGAATGGTCGTGAGTGACGAGTATGGCTCTCACCTTTGCTATCTTCATGCCATACTCCGCCATATTTTTCTTGAAACGACGAATACCGACACCACAATCTACGATTATGGCATCAGTATCCGTTGCGATATAGTAGCAGTTGCCGCAACTTCCGCTTCCAAGGCTAAGGAACGTCAGCGGCATCTTACTCTTCTGTTGGAAGGTTGAGGGCGATGAAATCCTCGTCCAGTTGCTTCTGGTCAACGAATGACGGCGCATCGAGCATCACGTCACGACCGCTGTTGTTCTTCGGGAATGCGATGCAGTCGCGGATAGAGTCAAGTCCTGCGAAGATGCTCACCCAGCGGTCAAGACCGTATGCCAATCCGCCGTGTGGAGGAGCGCCATACTTGAAGGCGTTCATCAAGAAGCCAAACTGCTCTTCTGCTTTCTCTGGCGTGAAACCAAGTATCTCAAACATCTTCGCCTGCAATTTTGGGTCGTGAATACGGATAGAGCCACCACCAACTTCCACGCCATTGCACACCATATCGTATGCGTCAGCCCTAACAGCGGCAGGGTCTGTGTCGAGCAGGTGAATGTCCTCGTCCATAGGGTGCGTGAATGGGTGGTGCATAGCCATAAGACGACCTTCCTCCTCACTCCACTCGAACATTGGGAACTCTGTGACCCAAAGCAACGCAAACTTATTCTTATCACGCAATCCAAGTCTTTCACCCATTTCGAGACGCAGTTCGCACAACTGCTTGCGTGTCTTCATGGCATCGTCGCCACTGAGAATGAGTATCAAGTCACCCGGCTGTGCCTGCATCTTCTCTTTGAGCGCCTGCAAATCCTCTTGCGTATAGAACTTGTCAACAGACGATTTCACCGTGCCGTCTTCCTGTACACGGGCATAAACCATACCCTTTGCGCCAATCTGCGGACGCTTCACCCACTCAGTCAGATTGTCTATGTCCTTTCTTGTGTATGAAGCACACCCCGTAGCGCATATACCGCCAATGTATGCGGCATTGTCGAACACAGCGAATGTTCCCTTTTTCAGCACATCGTCCAACTCCACAAACTCCATGCCGAAACGCATATCAGGCTTGTCCGAACCGAAACGTTTCATGCACTCTATCCATGGCAGACGAATGAAATCTCCCTCAATCTCAACGCCTCTCAATTCCTTGAACAGATGCTTTGCCATGCCCTCGAATGTCTGTATTATGTCCTCTTGCGTGACAAACGACATTTCGCAGTCAATCTGCGTAAACTCAGGCTGTCTGTCTGCTCTCAAATCCTCGTCACGGAAGCACTTCACAATCTGGAAATAACGGTCGAAGCCTGCCACCATGAGCAACTGCTTCAACGTCTGCGGAGACTGCGGCAGAGCATAAAACTGCCCCGGATTCATACGCGACGGCACGATAAAATCTCTCGCACCCTCTGGCGTAGAGCCAATGAGCATAGGCGTTTCCACCTCCAAAAATCCGAGGTTTGAGAGGTAGTTACGCACGGCGATACAGAAATGATGGCGCAACTCCAAATTCTTCCTCACAGCATTGCGGCGCAAATCCAGATAGCGGTACTTCATTCGCAAGTCATCGCCACCGTCGGAGTTGTCCTCAATAGTGAACGGAGGAGTCACCGATTCGTTAAGCACCGTCAGTTCCGACACCTCAATCTCGATGTCTCCCGTAGGGATATTCTTGTTCTTGCTATATCTCTCAGCCACCGTGCCTGTCACTTGAATGACAAACTCGCGTCCCAACTTGTTGGCACGCTCACACAACTCTGCATTTGTATCTTCGTTAAAAACTAACTGCGTGATGCCATATCTGTCACGCAAATCAATGAACGTCAAAGCCCCCATTTTGCGTGACCTCTGTACCCACCCTGCGAGGGTCACCTGCTTGCCTGCGTCAGAGAGTCGCAACTCCCCATTTGTATGTGTCCTATACATATTTATATATATGTTATTTTTTTACCAAATTACATTTTCATGCAAAGTTAACCATATTTTTTGATTTAATATCAGAGATTTACCATAAACTGCAATTTTATTTATGTACAGAAGACGAAATTTATTGCTCAGGATTAGGCATAGCACCCCAATGGCAACGTAGGTCATTGAGTATATTGTCATAATCTTTCAAGGAAAATGGAGCAGAACCTAACATCATAATAGTATAGGAAATACCGTCAAACGTGCGACCTACTCCTGTGTCATGAAAACCATTCCGAAGATAAAACTCGTGGCGACGGCAACGTTGGGAAATGTTTGCGCTTGGCTGTTCGGGCGACTCCATATCAAGAATTAGTGGCTTAGTTTTATATCTGTTTATGAGGCAAGTGAGTATCTGCTGACCATAACCTTTTCCACGAAGGTGTTCCTCCACGGCAAAATACCAGAACCAGTTGAGGTCGTGGCGTGGATAAACAATAGTCAAACCAATGAATGTGCTTCCGTCATAGTAGGCAGTGAAATCTAATGGCATCTGCTCTATTAAACAGATAAGGTCGCTCCACGGGATTTGCTCTTCTATGGGGAACGCAGTTTCGTAGAGGTATTTAACTACCTCAATGTCTGTATTGGTTGACGTGATATGTTCTTCTCGCATGACTGGTTATATATATTATAGAAAATAATAAGATTGAGGAACTATTCTTTATCATCTTATTTTTCGCCTGTACTCATCCCACAAAGCCCTAATGTTTTGGACATAATTGTATGTTTCGCTGCCACGCAAATAGCCGTGAGCGACTTCGGGCTGATTATAGTATTGAGGTTCGCTCATGCGTAGGACTATGGCATCGACATTGCCGTGCCATACATTGGCATCTTTTCCGTACTTCCGTGCCAACTTGCGAGCATCGTCTATATGTCCGGGACCAGCATTGTAAGCAGCGAGTATAAAATTGATCCGTTCATCAGCATTCGTGATGGATGAATAATGCTCGTTCAATTGATTGATAAGTTTCACCGCTCCTCTCACATTGCTTTGAGGAACAAACACTTCTGAGTCCGACACCCCAAGATGCCTTGCTGTACTCGGCATCAGTTGCATCAGTCCCATTGCCCCCATGAAAGACACGGCGTTAGGGTCAAAAGACGATTCTTGATATGCCTGTGCCGCCAACAATTTCCAATCCCAACCGCATTGAATGGCGTATTGCTTGAAAATAGCGTCATAATGTGATATTTGCCCTTTCGCAGCATTTAGCATAGGGGCAGAAGCCTTGCGACGTGGGGATATATTTGAGTGTTTGCCCTTTACGTGGATAGTTGTATAATCGAAGAAATTTGTGTGATTATCCGCTATCCATTCCTTCAAAGAGGCACACAACATTGGAGATTTTTTGCTGACCGCCCACGAAGTATGAGGCTTAGGAGACAATGAAGCGTCGTGCCTTTGTCGAGAAAGGCTATCAAGAAAAGAAGTCATCTCTTTGCCACCGACATAATCAATAGTGGAGGACAAAGAATCAACCTCATCTATACAATAGGCGATAATATCTCCCTCTCCTTTCAAAAGTTTATCAAGCATTTCTCGTTGATTGCGAGCCACCTCCACACGCGAACTTGTCCCTATGCTTTTAGCATATTCTCGTGCAATCATATATTGCAAACCGAAATACTCACCCCGAAACTCGAAGAAACTTTCCGCCCCATAAAGAGTAATAATAATAAGTTCCCCATTCTGCTGAATTTCAGGCAAATCAACATGCAAATCATCGCCAACTGCCGTATTAGCATACTTCACCTCCTCAGCATCATTACCTGCATGCGAACTGCACGACACAAAACCGAACAGAATGCAGACAATGAAACCAAACAAGACAAAGAGAAATATGCTCCCACGAAAACTCATCAACCCTTCCGTTGAGAAGCACGGTTCTTCACCCTCTGCCGTATTTCCGCCTTATGCTTTGCCGCCCCCGAGCGATGAGCCCCTGTCTGATACCCCTTCTTCCTCGCCTTTGTCTTCACCTTATTCGTCTCCTCCTTCTTCTTATCTCCCCCACCCTTACCAAAACTAATGCCATTCATAATGGCATACTGAATTTCTGAATCTGAAGCCATATTGTATCTTTTTTATTCTCCTATGTTAATTTATTTATTACCACCAAGTAGCCACAACGCAAAGAATTTGTCTGACAATTGATAAACGCCTATGTCATGAGTGATGAAATCTTTCTCCAACAATCCCTTCACTGCCGCTTGTACGCTACTTGCCGTAAGGGAGTATTTGCGTAGGAATGCTTTAGATGTGACATTCTCAGCCTTACCCTCATTAGCCAATGCAATAAGCACCTCTTTCTGTTTGAAAGGCAATTGATAAAGCATGTTCTGAAAGACAGTTGAGAATGTGTCAAGTGTCTGCTGTATGGCATTATCCACCATTGCTTCGTCACATTGTTCAGTAGTCATGCTATACGTCATATTGAGGATAAACTGAACGTACCACGTCACACCTTCAAAACTGCTATAAATCTTATCAAAAGCAGGGCGTGTAATATGCTTGCCTACATTATTAAAATGCCTTTCTGCAAATTCATAATACTTATCCATATCTATAGGAGACAATGACATAGGAGAAGTGCTAAGATAAAACGGTCGGGACGGGGACAAAAACATTTCTCCCATCAGATGTCGCTGAGAGCCAGCAAAGACAAAACGTGCGTTGTGTAGTTTCTGTATGTAAGTTCGCAAAATCGCCTCCACATTCGTCTCCGGATATTTAGCAATCTGCTGAAACTCATCAATAGCAACAAGGCATGGCTTTGGAGCAACTTCAAGAAAATGGAAAATCTCATCGAGCGTAGCAGACGGATTTTTTATATCGCTCAATCCCAAACTCCACTCGGGCACGCCGTTAATATCAAAAGATATGCTTGACCTTATTGACATCAACACACCAAGTAATTGCTCCCAAATCTTTCTCCCCAATGGCTTAACTGCCTGCAACACCCGATTGCCAAGCATAAACACAAAGTCCTGCAAATTCTTAGAAGAATAAATGTCCACTATCACCATAATGTACTTATCCCTAATGACAGGCTGAGCGAAACAATGCTCAATCAGCCCCGTCTTGCCTATACGTCGTGGTGACAGCAGCAGAACATTATTGCCATTTGTCAACAAACGTGTCAAGTTCTCCGTCTCTTCTACCCTGTCACAGAAATACTCCGCACCAGCATACCCCTGCGTAGGAAAAGGATTATAAATCACCATTGCATACAATTTTTATACAAAGATAATTATAATAGTATTATAAAGCAAGAAAAGATGGGATATTTAGATAAGAGAGGATAAAAATATAGCGGATTTTATCATTTAATTAGGCAACAATAAAGCCCCGACACTCTCGTGCAGGGACTTTGAAAATGCTCTTTCAAAATTTTGTAATATAAAGTACAAAGAATTGTCAAACGTAAGTCAAGACAGGACGGCTAATCATCAACCCCTGTCCCAAATCCTCTGACAATTTTGCTATACCTTGCCGTATCTTGTCTATCTGTGCTTGCCTTGGCTCACGGATAGCAGTCACATATTGCCGTAATACGGATGCGTTCATACCTATATACTTTGCCACAGCAGTCACATCAAAAGGATAATAGTCAAAAAAAGCACCTATGTCAAAGAGAAAATCAAACTCCACATCAGGAAATTCCCAGCCTTCCTTTGCCGCATCTTCCTTGTATTCCTTTACAACCTCTTTGATGTCTTCCATAGCCTCTCTTGCCGTAGAGCCATAACCTGCAAGTCCGCATTTGCCCACACGTTCTGTGGCAAAACAAGAAAAGTTACGTTTCCCCTTGCCACGTTCCACGATTACCGTAAGCTTCACTTTCATTTCCCAATATCTTAATTGTTAGTAACGCTCTTTTGTAAAGAGCCCTTTGTCCATTCTTCCAATCCATACAATGCCTTGTATTCGGCGAGGAAAAGTCGCCCGGGCTTATAGCCCGAGCAACTCCTCTTCAATGGCTTTCAGCGTTCCTGTCGAAACCTCCTTTGAGCCATGTCTCGGCACAGGTCTCTTATTACCCGTGATTGGGCTGTACCAAATGTCATGCCTCGACCCGTGTCTGCTGATGAAGCATCCCACTTCTCGCAAACGTTTGTACAAATCTTTGTACTTCATGTTACAAAATTTTAAAAGAGCTCTTTGTCCTTATTGGACGGTGCAAAGGTAACATATTTGTTGCAACCACGCAAATTTTTGTGCAACTTTTTCGTTACCGACACATTTTTTATACGTTTGAGTGACTTTCCTAAAAATAAGATTTGAAAAAGTCTGCTATATTGGACTTATGATTATTCTTTCAAAAATCCATATTCATATATTTTAGGTTCAATCTTCCCTGCAAGAATTTTCAGGCGATGCCGCAATGCAGCCACAAGTTCGGTGTAGCGTTCATCATTGCTTTTCGTGTTCATCTTCCCCTTGTCGTTTACGCCCTGAAAGTGCAGTCGGATGTCGTAGAAGGATGCGTCGGCAAGGGTTTTCTCTTGGCTGTGATAGTAACGCCACAGTTCACGACCTGCATCAAGAACGGCTGTTGCCTCTGCCGAAAATTCAAGGGGAAGGACTTTCTCCTGCGGCTGGCTGAAAAGGTCATCGTCTTGCTCCACCCTGTTCTTGCCACTAATGTAATCTGTCATAAAGTGGCTCTTGAACTTGTCTTTTGCATCAACCTCTTCTTCTCTGTATGGAATCCAATGGTTGATGCCATACTCTGACTGGATATTATTATTAAACAGGGTAAAAGCCAAACAGTCATTCTGAAACTCCGTGTCCTCTTGCCATCCTCCATTGGGATAGAGAAACTGGTCTCTGTCATTCAGCCAGTTTGGCTCTATGCAGTGGCAAACTCCAATATATATAGCCACTTCTTTAAGGTTTTTGTTTGTTACCCAACTTCCTCGTGGCGATTTCATCTGAGCCTTATCGTTAATGATAAAATTATAATTAACGTTAGAAAAATCATGGGAACGGCAAGACATATATCCAAGCCTAATTTCGTTGTTTCTGTTGCGAGTCTCAATTATCCAGTCATTTATGGATTTCTGATTGTCGCAAGCATAAAAGTTCTTTTGCCCTAAACACATTCCGTTCTTGTCATAGACATCTGAAGCAGTATGAGTAAAAATCTCTTTTTCATTCAGATGCCAAATGAAAAATCCAATAGGAAACTTTCCCTTTACATTATCAAATGTATTGGCTGGGACTAAAAAACTTTTCCCCAGTCTTGCTTGAAAGACTTTGCGAAAGTCCGAGAAATTCGGTGCTTGCAGAACTTTCAGTTTTGAGAACTCTGCTATTATAGAGTTTGGTATCTCTTGATATATCCTTATGAAGAATTGGGCGAAGAGTTCTCGTGCCGCAATGCCAATTTTCCCCGAATACTTTTTATATGTTAAATGCTGTACCGCAACATCTGTCTTTTGTTCACCGCCACCAGCAACAATAACTTTCCTGTTGCCCGCCTCTGCATACGGTGGATTTATGTAGATAATCAGTTTTTTACGCTTCTCCTCGTCATTTATAATTTCACGCAGACCTTCGGGGAGTTTGTCAAAAGAGTCATTAAGAAAGTCAAACTGAAAAACGTGTTTATCCAATAGATTTGCACCGTTGTGAATACGGTCGTGCATAATATCTACATCGGCTTGGTCAAGTGTGGAAGCCCAAATGTTGTACTTGTTCGTAAGACCTGCCAACAAATTTCCCGTACCAGCCGCACAGTCCCAAATGTAGTATTCATCCTGCCAGTCCTCACCCAATTCGTCTGCAAGATATTGCTGCGACAGTTCCACCCAGCACTGCGGAGTGAAGTATGAGCCTTTGCGTTCCCTTACATCTTGCGGAACAAGCAGATCCTTATGTGCAACAATGTAGTCCCAGTATTCACGTTTGGGAGGACGCTGATAACGATTCCAAAATTGCGTATGAGCCTTTTGCTTATCCTTAAATTCTGCTGTTCGGGATTTGTACATTCCCATTTCATCTATGTGCCTGTCTAACTCGTAATGGTCTTTACACAACAAAACAAATAGTTTTTCTTTCAAAGAAACATTATTCTCTGAAAAGATGTCTGCCAAATAGAAATTGAAATCAAAAATGCCGTTCTTTTTTGCAATGTCCCAATCTACAAGTATGGTCGGCTTCACTGTCTTCAGCCACTTCTGATAGATGACGGTAAAATTATTCTTGTTGATACGTATCTTCGTCCCTTTAGATTTACCCACGGTGAAGTTATGACGGATGAAATAACGCAGTTCCTTATCATCGTCGACAAAGAAATACAACATCATATTTTTCTCCAATATGGCTTTGACCTTTGCGAGGACTTGCAGAAATTCCTTTGTCTTATGGTCGGACGGGGTTACGTTCCAGTTAAAATCATTTTGAGAAAAGATGTCAAGAATTTCATTGTAGGAGATGAATGCAATTTTCTCGCTGTCGAAAGCGCCGAGAAAGGCAGGGGGAAGGTGCTTGTCAAAAGTGCGTGCCTTGCCGATGGTCAGTATCAACTGCACAAACGACTCGTAGATGTCCGCCTGTGTACCTCTTTTCGATTCCGCCCACAGCAGATATTCAGTTTCAAACAGTTGTGGACCGTCCACAGGCACAGCCACGGCAAAGTCAATGTTGCCCAGTTGCTGTGTGGAGTCGTATTCCTTGAAATAATCTACCCGAAGTTTGTTCTTCACTTCTTCTTCTCGTAAAGTGCTGTCGTATGCCATAGGTGTATAGGTGTGTGTTCCAAAGATATTTTTGCAAAGTTACAAAAAATATAGAAAAAAAAGAAATGGTGGTGTAGCGATAAAAAGCCTGTATAGTAAAATATAGATAAAAACGTTTGGCTGTTGTTCGCAAAATCACTACTTTTGCATTGTTAATGATAAAAGGATGATTATATCATATAAGTGTAATTGTAGAACGAAGAGGATACCGCAGTTTCTCCTGCTGTGCAACAGAAAACGTAAACTGATAACCGTGACGGTTTAAGATAAAAAGAGAGTGTATCATACCTTGTGTGATTCATTCCCTTTCATTATTTATAGAACGATTTTGAAAGCCCCTGCACGAGAGTGTCGGGGCTTTTTCTTTGGCATTTCTCATTGTCCTCTGCGGTCATCTTTGATAGCCCTTTGCTTTTCAGTCATTTAGCGACAAACCGCAGTCCTCCTCTGTCTTTTGAGGTGCAGGACTACAGTCCTTTACGGCAAAGGACTATAATCCTTTACGGCAAAGGACTCCAGTCCTCCACCGCGGAGGACTAGAGTCCTAAACGAATGTTGTTGAATTAGAATAACGGTATATCAGTGGAATGATATATCAATGATGGAAGAGGCGGATGCCTGTGAATGCCATTGCGATGTTGTATTTGTTGCAGGTCTCAATGACATTGTCGTCACGGACGGAGCCGCCGGCTTGGGCGATATACTGCACACCGCTCTTGTGGGCGCGCTCGATGTTGTCGCCAAAGGGGAAAAAGGCATCGGAACCGAGGGACACTTGGGTGTTTTGGGCAATCCATGCTTTCTTTTCTTCGGGGGTGAGAGGTTCGGGCTTTTCGGTGAAGAACTGCTGCCATGTGCCTTCGCGGAGGACATCTTCGTATTCATCGCCGATATAGACATCGATTGTGTTGTCGCGGTCGGCACGACGGATGCCTTCTTTGAATGGGAGGGCTAGAACCTTGGGGCATTGGCGAAGCCACCAGATGTCGGCTTTGTTACCTGCCAGACGGGTGCAGTGGATGCGGCTCTGCTGACCTGCTCCGATGCCGATTGCCTGTCCGTCTTTGACGTAGCAGACGGAGTTTGACTGAGTGTATTTCAGCGTGATAAGGGCGATTTTGAGGTCGCGCTTTGCTTCGGCTGGGAGGTCTTTGTTGTCAGTTGGGATGTTGTCGAAAAGGGTGTCGGATGAGAGGTCGATTTCGTTGCGACCCTGTTCGAAAGTGACTCCGAATACTTGCTTGCGCTCGATTGGGTCGGGGGTATAGTTGGGGTCTATCTTTATGACGCAGTATGTGCCGTTGCGCTTTTCTTTGAGGATGGAGAGCGCTTCGGAGGTATAGTCGGGGGCGATAACGCCGTCGCTCACTTCACGCTTGATGAGTGTGGCTGTGGCTTCGTCGCAAGTGTCGGAAAGTGCGATGAAATCGCCGAAGGAGGACATGCGGTCAGCACCACGAGCGCGTGCGTAGGCAGTGGCTATGGGGGTGAGAGGGATTTTCACGTCGTCGACGAAATAGACTTTGCGGAGGACATCGCTGAGGGGAGCACCAACGGCTGCACCAGCAGGGCTGACGTGCTTGAACGATGCGGCTGAAGGCATGCCTGTGGCGGCTTTCAGTTCCTTGACGAGTTGCCAACTGTTGAGGGCATCGAGGAGGTTGATGTAGCCAGGACGACCGTTGAGAACCTCGATTGGGAGTTCTCCGTTCTCCATGTACACACGCGATGGCTTCTGATTGGGGTTGCAGCCATACTTGAGAGATAGTTCTTTCATGCTGAATAATTGATAAGGGTTATATACTCTATTGTTTTTTGTTCTTTATAACTCACGTTTGTTTTTGTTCATATCGTGCGTTTCTTGTTACTTACAGTTTGATTTTCACAGGTTTGGACTCGTTGTGCAAGCGGTCGAGAGCGGTGACGACGAATGTTGTGCCTGGTTCTGCCCATGGCAATGAGACTCGGTTTTTGCGAGTGATGGTGACAATGTTTTGGGTGGATTCGAGGTTTACTTTTTCTTTCTTGGCAAAGCGATAAACGACATACTGGATGGCTTTGTCCATTTCTTTTTTCGCCTTTGGCGCTTCCCATGTGAGCATCACGCCTGTGGAGACGGTGCGTTTCTGCAGGTTGAGGGGTTTCTTAGGCGCTTTCTTGTCGATGAAAGGCATAAGCGGCTGCAAGGCAGGTGTGGAGTGATAGACTTTCTCCAATGCTGTGCGGTAGTTGCCAGCGTTGTCAACGACGGCTGCAGCATACCATTGGCAAGAGCCTTGCACGTTGGGCAATGAACGCTGTATGTTGTACTTCGCAAACATCTGATGTGAGTTGGGATTGTTGGGGTCGATGCCTTTCACAGTTCTTTCCACATCTTGCCCGATGAACAAGGGGCGTTGTCCGCAATGGTCGTTCCACCAATGGGCGAGAATGTCGTAGTCGGCGGCTTTTGTGCCTATGTTCCAATAGATTTGGGGGATAATGTAGTCGACCCATCCTTGCTTGACCCAATGAACAATGTCGGCATAGAGGTCATCGTAATTCTGTGTTCCTCGTGTGGCACTACCCTCTTTTGTGTTCTTTCCTGTGGGGCTATTGCGGTAGATGCCAAAGGGAGAAATGCCGAATTTGCACCACGGCTTTGTGACTCTGACGATTTTATGCAGGTCGTGAATGAGTTTGTTAACATTTTCTCGTCGCCAATCTTCTATGTTGCTGAATCCTTTGTGGTTGCGCTGGTAGAAAGCATTGTCGGGTATTTCAAGACCTGCCACGGGATAGGGATAGAAATAGTCGTCGATGTGGATGCCGTCGACATCGTAATGCTGCAAGATGTCCTCTACAATCATGCAGGTGTAGGTGCGGTTCGCTTCTATGGCAGGGTTGAAGATATACAGCCCGTCGTACTCAAATATACGCTCGGGGTATTTTACCGCAGCGTGATTGCTTGCCAATGCAGGAGTGCCTTTTGTTTTGGCACGATAGGGATTTATCCATGCATGGCATTCCATTTCACGCTTGTGGCATTCTTCTACCATCCATGCCAAAGGATCCCACCCGTCGGAAGGAGGAAGTCCTTGTGTGCCTGTGAGATAGCGTGACCACGGCTCATAAGTGGACTTGTATAGTGCATCGCCTTCTGGTCGCACTTGAAACATTATGGCATTGATGCCGCATTTCTGCAAGGTGTCGAGTTGTGCAGAAAGCATATATCTGATTTGTGCAGGTGTCTTGCCGAGAAATTGCCCATTAACGCATTGAATCCACGCACCACGAAACTCTCGTTTAGGATTGGACGCACCATATATGGCTGATGATACGGTGAAGAGGAATATCAATAATAACGCTATCTTTCTCATATTATATATATATGTGTATATTGTCACAAAAATGGAGTGAGGAGATTGCCGAACCACCCTTGAAATCTCTTGCCGAGAGAGCGAGTTCCCCAATAGCCCTTTTCCATTATTGTGGAACTTTTCAGTTGTTCATTAAACAAATCTGTCAATTCTGCTGTTACGTCTTTGCTGAATATCACGGTGTTAACCTCATAGTCGCAACGCAGGGAGCGTGAGTCCATATTGCTTGAGCCTACGGTGCAATAAAGGTCATCGACCATCATAATTTTAGTGTGATGAAAGCCTCCGTGATAAAGATAAACCTTTGCACCACGTTTTGCAAGGTTATTACCTACATAATGAGAGGCTTCGGGAGTGAGCGGTATGTCGCTTTTGGCTGAAAGGAGTATCTGCACATCTACTCCACGGTCAACCGCCTTCTTTAATGCTTTGCGTACACGGTGAGTCGGCACGAAATATGGATTGATGATGAGAACCTTATGCTGAGCGGTGTTAAGCATTTCGGAGAAGAGGTCGCGTATGGCATCAGCGGTATATTTAGGGTCTCTATCAACAATAGAGATACGCTGATTGCAGTGAGTGATTTGGCGGTCGGATGCTGAAATGTTTGTGGAAGAAGCATCTGCTACATTTGTTGGATGTTGAGGAAAGTATTTCTCTCCCATCAAATACTCTCCTGTGGATTTATACCACATCTTGCAAAATATCTCGTGTAAGTCATTTACAGCCTCTCCTTCCACACGCATGTGCATATCGTGCCAGTCGCCAATCTCTGGAATGCCATCTATGTAGTAATCAGCAACATTCATACCCCCCGTGTATGCTATCTTTCCATCTATCACGACTATCTTACGATGGTCGCGTGGAATGATGCGATTTACCCACGGGAAAGTTAACGGAGAGAACTTCACCAAATCTATTCCTAAAGCACGGATGGAGTCGTGCATCGCCGATTTGATTGGCTTGTTGTTGGAGGCATTGCCGAAAGCGTCATATAATGCCCTGACCTCTACACCTTCTTTTGCCTTTTGTACAAGAAGATGAAAAAGTAAGCTTGCTATGGAATCGTTGCGAAAGTTAAAGTATTCAAGATGTATGAATGATTTCGCTTCTCTTATGGCATCGAACATGTCCTCAAACTTATCATGTCCAGTCGTCAGCAACCTCACAGAATTGCCGTCGCTAATGTTTAAGCCACGTTCACGTAGATGATTAGCCATAATGGAATCGGAAGTCTGAGCATCAAGAATAATAACGCTCACGAACATCGCAAAACAGAGAAACGCACGCTTCATCATCCCCTTGCAACAACTATTTCTTATTTCTTTGTTTAATAAATACATCCACCTGCTGCGAAATGGCTTTCATGCCCTCAATAGATGGGTGACCAGCCTTTTTGTCAATGTCGTGCAGTTCTATCACAGGCACTGAATATCGGGTACATATTGCACGAACAGAGGCATTGACTGCATCTGAAAGTTCGCTGTTCAAAATGAAATAAATATCCACGCTAAGATAACGCCTTTTCATGTAGTGGAGCAACTTTTCAAGCGAAGGGCGGAAAGCCTTCAAGTCCTCAGTCGTCCATCCCGACTCTTTATATTCGCCAATGGGCGCAGGCACCCACGAGTCATTAGTTCCACCAAAAATAAAGATTATATCGGGATTGCCAAGATTTGAAGCACGAGTAACGAATGACCTATCGCTGTAATCTTCGCCACGATAGCCTGTTGAGGATATGGTAGAACCGCTGTAAGAATTATTTACACACAACTTCCAATCATTATTTTTCAACAGTTGATGCCACCATGTCTGCTCCACTGCTACAACATCATTGTCTTTCACTTTACGGTCAAAGAAATACCATGTAAGGTTGGTGTCAGGAGTTACATATCCCTCAAATGTAGAGTAACTATCCCCTAAGATTGACACTGATAACTTACTGCTTTTCTGTGCATAAGACACCGTAAATACGGCAAAAGATATTAAAAGGGTTATATATAGTTTCTTCATATTGTTACCAATTTATTGGAGTTATTCCGTGCTGCTGAAGATATTGATTGCAGATGCTGAAATGATGATTGCCGAAAAAGCCACGATGAGCCGACAATGGCGACGGGTGGGCGGAACGAAGAATGCAATGCTTTGAGGCATCTATCAACTGCGCCTTGCTCTGCGCATAACTTCCCCACAAAATAAACACCACATTGTTACGCTCTTGGCTTATAGTTTTTATTACAGCATCGGTAAAGTCTTCCCAACCATGCTTCTGATGACTTCCTGCATGGTGGGCTCGCACCGTAAGAGTTGCGTTCAGTAATAGTATTCCTTGTTCTGCCCAGCGTGTCAAATTTCCTGTGGCAGGAATAGGCGTGCCTATATCCGTCTGTATCTCGGCAAAGATATTGCGTAAAGACGGAGGGAATGCAACCCCGTCACGCACAGAGAAACACAATCCATGAGCCTGACCCGGTTCATGGTAAGGGTCTTGTCCTATGAGAACGACCTTTACCGACGGCAACGGACAGAGATTGAAGGCGTTGAAGATGAGCGCCCCCGGAGGATAGCACACTCCATTTGCATACTCATCTTTCACAAACTGTATGAGACGTTCAAAATAGGGCTTGTCAAACTCCTGTTGCAACTTCTCACGCCACGATTGTTCAATGTTTACCGTTGCCATGTTATTTTTCGACCAGTCCTGCTTCAGTCCAAGAGTTTATCAGAGTATTAACGTCTTTATGTGCTGTCGGAGCATCGACTTCATACTCGTTCAGAAGCAATTCTACCAACTCTTCCTCCTTGAAATCACGACCCTGCGCAGCATTCCACAACATAGCGGCAGAGTCGTTAAGAGTGATTACTTTCGTGAAGTCGATATTGTCAATACCATGTGCGATTATGATGTTTTCACCACATACATTACGCAGTTCAAATCCTTCTTTGATTTTCATTGTTGTTATATTTGTTAAGCATTAAACATTTTCCTTTTATTTCCATTTTGCTGGCAACTGATGCCGCCACAACAAGCGATAAAGCGACAGCAGATACTTTCTTATCGGCAAAAGCCGTGGCCACATAGCGGAGTATATCTTCCATGTGCGAGAGGTTGATAAATCGTAGGTTTTACCCAAACGGCGTATCTTAATCAACTTAGCACGCACACGTTCTCTGCCAAAAGTCTCCGTCCCTTCCACATTGCCGTCGCCACGCATTGTGATTATGCCGTTGTCTATCTTTTCTATACGGTGGCACACAAATACTCCATCTGTCAGTTCTGCCAATACCACATCACCTATCGAGAGAGCGTCTGCCTTTCCGAAGATGAGTTTGTCACGTCCGTCTTCAATGAACGGCCGCATACTGTTTCCTCTCGCCAGCAGAGTGACCTCATGCCCTTCCTCAATCAAATCTACGACCTGTGGAAGAAAGGTATCGTTGTGCATTAGCAATCTACTCATTTTCCGCTATTTCCGTTCCACATGCCCTCCATTGTCTCACAACTCATTAGGCAGGCTTCTTCGTTAGGAAGATTGTCCATAACAAACGTAGGTATGAGTTCCAACAGACGAGTCACAGTATCACACGTTCCTACATAGTCACGCCTATCCCACTTCATCACCGAGCATGAAGGAAGCAACGAAGCGAAGCCATCCACAACCGTTTGACGCTCAATCTTATTAAATGGCGCTTGCCTCAACTGCAAAAAGCCACCTATCGGAGCCTCAACATTGCGATAGCAAGGAGTCTTGCCACTCCATGGCGAACCAAATACTCGTGCGATGCCATCATCACATACCCTCACCACTGGATTGTCATCATTCATCAAATCCGTTCCCTCTATGTAACGCAGCCAGTTAGACGTGTGCGTACTTTTTCCTGTACCGCTGACACCCAAGCACAAATATCCTCTGCCGTCCTTACGAACTACCGATGCATGCATCAGCACTGTCATCTTATCCGCACCAGCAAATGCGTATGACATCATCAACGCATTATTCAGTCCGAAAGTACGCATTTTATCATTACCATTAAGGCATACTGACACCTTTGAAAAATCAGGAGAGCCTTGCATCAGACAGCAATGAACACCTGCCACATCGCTAACAACAATCTGGTAAGAGCCATCATCCAAACGATAAACTCCGTGATTGTTACCTCCACAATCAAACTGCCCAATCTCCTGTCCTTTCTTCTCTGGCCTCCACGCATCATTTACAGTCATTTCAAAGAGCAGAGACAACTCATCCTCGGGCTTACCGTCAAGACGGAAAGGTTCGCTTGACGACAACAAGGCCTCTGTATTGCGATTATCGCAAAAATTTATGCTATAAGTATGACGCCCTACTCTATAATATATTTTAGACATATCCAAATACTTTTATTTATATTCCGACTCCTCACTTTCATTCCACACATATTTCGCCCATGACGTAGAAGGAAAGAACTCCGCAAAACTACATGCCCCAGTACCGTATACATATTTGCTAAGTGGCACATACATTGATATACCACTGCATTGGGAGGCATCAATATAATTCTGTTTTCTGTTAAAAGCACTATACCATGCGGATGTATGCTTGCAAGTAACAAATTTTGCTTCTTCCTCAAGCCATTGAGCATAAGTATCTCTTTCAAGTACATTCTTCATCACGCCTCTCGCATCATAAAAATCAGGATAGTCACGTGACCACGCAACAAACTGAAAATAACGCAGCACATTGTCATAGTTCGCCGACAAAATCGCCTCATATTCATTCGACACAACGCTCTTCACATACGCCGCATAGTTAGACATAGCCTTTGTATCAACCGACGAAATAACAAGACCGTATCCGCTTGACATATCGCTATAACTATCATAATAAGCCGATAACATCGCATCTGCCCAATCATTCTTTTGAAAGCATGCTGGTATCATCGTCCTATAATCAGCACCCGGTCCCGGAATTTCAGCAGGAGAAGCAATAATATACTTTGTAGCATTACGCAACTCATACGCCACTTCTACCGTCTGCATAAAACAAGCATCAAAGAAAATGAAGTCTGTACCCCCAAAGGCTTCAAGCGTCCTCGCTATGTCAGATATGCTCATCTGACTTCCTATATTGCTTGTCGTATTCTTTTCATTATCAACACCGAAAGACTTTCTTCTTGATTTTGTAGATGAAGTCTGCATTTCCGCAGTAGAAGGCAGCCAACCTGATGCGTGCGACCACATCACTACTCCATAACTGCTGGCAGGATAACGCTCTTTAACGTACTGCAAAATTGCCTCAAACTGCTCTTTCGATGCCGAGTTCACATCCTCCTCATATTCCACCTCTGGCACAAGTTCCGTGTATGTCTGAGCCGTAACAGTTTTGTCTATACAGTAAACACGCGGCAGTCGCGTATCGTCAAGATACACCACAACCTTGTCACCCATATAAAGGTTAGAGTTTTTCACTCCGAGCAAAATCTCGTTGAGGTCGCTGACAGCACCTCCCGACAGACTGTTTTCCGCTACAACATACACAAGTATTGTGCGGCTGTCCGCATAGCAATCATCGGGAACAACAACATCTTTACCTCCGTCATCATCCTCCGCTTCGTGCTTGTCTTTACATGCCGCAAACAAGAAGATTGCGACTATGCACAACAGCACAGCCACAATCCTGTTATTTACTATTTTCATCATACGCAAAAGCGTCTAACGGATGTCTGAACGTAAAATAATGGTCATCTACAATGATTATCTTCTTATCCCTATCGTCAAGATAGCGCTTCTTTATCTTATAATACTGCTTGTTAAGTTTCTTGCGGTTCGTGGAAAAAAAGACACATGCCGTCTGCTTGTGAAGCCCCACCTTACCTTCAAGATACTCTTTGAGTTGCAAACTGAACTCTGAACGGTTAGGCAAAGCGCCTGTCTTCTTATCAACGTCAATGCCGTCGATTTGATGTATAGAGGTTATATAGACCGTGGAATCTGTAAGCATCTGACTGACACCAAACAAATATACCGTGCCGCTACCCTTGCCGAAATTAACGTTATCAGCCTCCGCGGGATTCTTCTTGGCACCAGCCAACATGGCAACCATCAGAAACAGCAGTGTTATGTACTTTCTTTTCATCCTTTTCATTTATTTACAATTTGACGAAATAGCAAATAGTCCAATCGTAAACTCATTTTTATCCAAGATAAGTCTTCAGCAGTTTGCTCTTCGACGCACTGCGAAGCCGTCTGATTGCCTTCTCCTTAATTTGCCTTACACGCTCACGAGTCAAGTTGAAACGGTCTCCAATCTCTTCCAAAGTCTTTTCCGACTCACCAATGCCAAAGAACATCTTAATGATTTCCTTCTCACGCACCGTCAATGTGTCCAAAGCACGCTCTATCTCTCTCTGCAACGACTCCGTCACGAGAGTGCGGTCAGCAGCAGGAGAGTCAGGATTGGAAAGAATGTCAAGCAGACTGTTGTCCTCACCCTCCACAAACGGAGCATCCACACTGATGTGTCGTCCGCTCACTTTCATTGTCTCCGCCACCTTGTCCACTGGCAAATCCAGTTGTTCCGCCAGTTCTTCGGGCGAAGGACGGCGTTCATGCTCCTGCTCAAACTTCGAGAAAGCCTTGCCTATCTTGTTGAGCGACCCCACTTGGTTCAGCGGCAGACGGACGATACGGCTCTGCTCTGCCAACGCCTGAAGGATGCTCTGACGTATCCACCACACGGCATAACTGATGAACTTGAAGCCTCTCGTTTCGTCAAACTTTTCCGCCGCCTTAATCAGTCCGAGATTGCCCTCATTGATGAGGTCGGGCAGGCTCAAACCTTGATTTTGATATTGCTTTGCCACCGACACGACGAAACGCAGGTTCGCCTTCGTCAGTTTCTCCAACGCACGCCGTCCTTCAGGACCGCCCTTGCGTATTTTGGCAGCCAGTTCCACCTCTTCTTCTACTGTGATAAGTTCCTCACGCCCAATCTCCTGCAAATACTTGTCAAGTGATGCGCTTTCGCGGTTTGTAATTGATTTTGTGATTTTTAATTGTCTCATACGGAAGTATGTGTGTGAAAAATATGTGCAAATATAGTAATTATTGGCAAGATATTCAAAACTTTTACATTATTTATGGCAAAAGTGGCTACACCAAAACGCTATCACGTGGAAAACAGCAAGTCCACCTGACAGATACAGACACTTTTTATGATGCACGGTGAACGACTCCGCACTACCTATCAAATAATATCTTACGCTCCCTCTCCGACGCCTTTGCCGCCCAGTCTTCGGGTATGAAACGCCAATCATTATGCGGTTGTGGGGCTATTGTGCCGATGTCTTGGATATAGTCCATGAGATAATGTCGGATGTCATGCTCTGTCACAGAAATGATGCGCAAATCAATCTCTTCTTTTGACAATCCCGCCCCCTTGGTCAGCAGTTCCCCTCCACCGTTGGCACGATAGGCAGTCATAGCCACAGTATACGTCTCATCCATAGAGAATGCACGGCTATCGGACATTGAGAGTATGGTGATTTTCTCGCCTTTAGGCTTCCTCAAATCTACCTCATAGCGTATTCCTGCGGCAGAATCGAAGTTGAAAATAAAGTTCTTAAATCCGATACGCTCGGGGTTGTTTTTCATTGGTCCGATGAGCAACATAGGGTCATCGGGAGAAGCCATTTGCTGCACCCAGTTGGAGTAACTCATTTCCAAATAGTTCTTTATCTCCTGCCCCGTAAGCCTCAACGTATATAGGTGGTCTTCAAAGCGATAGAGGTCAAACAGATTGCAGACCTTTACATCGCCTGCCTCAATGGCGGCTTTGAAAAACAAAGGGGCAGTGAAAGACAAATCAGCGCCGCTCACATTCAACTGCAACTGCTGTATAAGGTCAATATAAGCCGAAGAGCCGAAATATGCCTCCGTCACATCTACACGGTTCAGAAACGTGCCAATCTTCTTCGATGCAAAGCGTTTCACCTCATGGAACGGATAAGAAAAATGCCTTTTGAAAGACAGCGCATGCTGATTGTAAAACATTCCTATATATTTAATGGAGCAGTTGGTCTCGTGGCTCACCACCCTATCCTGCTGGTCAATATGGAAATCAACATCAACCACCGCAACATTATGTGCATAGCATCCCGGATTTACGCATGGCACTTCCCTGTCCTCTCTATTTACAACGGTCTCCAAGTTGCAAGCATGGTCATGCCCATACAGAATGAGGTCAAAGCCGTCAACCTCTTCTGCCGTCTCCCGTGTGGCATTCTCTTTGTAATCAGGGGTTACGATGCCTTCATCCATGCCCGAATGTATCACCCCTATCACATAGTCTGGCTGCACATCCTCTTTTATAGTCTTTATCCATTTCGCCGCACTTTCTTTAATGTCCGCAAAATACAGCCCCTTCCAAATTTCCTCAGGAATCCAGTGCGGAATGGCAGGAGTAATGAAACCAACAACAGCAATTTTCAGCCCTTGACGATAGAAAATCTCATACGGCTGAAAATATGGCTGCCCTGTCGCAGTGTCGATAACATTTGCGCCAAGAATAGGGAACGAGCATTCGTTTACATACTTATCGTAGATGCGTTTGCCCATTTCTATGTCATGGTTGCCTATCACAGCCACATCATAGCCTATGTAGTTGCATATTTCGGCAACACGGTGGCGAGTGTTCTGGCAATGGGAGTTGAAATAATACGCCGTTGGCTCTCCCTGCAACATATCGCCTCCGTCTATCAGCAGCATATTGCCAGCACTCTCCTTAACTGTCTGAGCGACAAACGCATGCACACGCTCGAGACTACCTTTGCTCCAACGTTCACGGCGGAAGTCATACGGGAAATAATTTCCGTGTACATCCGTAGTAAAAATTATTTTCAAATGTTTAATCTTCTCGTCAATCATGGCTGCTCGACCACTGAGAGTGTTTTTCTTCCACAAAGTTAAGAAAAATTATGTTTTTTCACAGGATTTCTTTCTATTTTTCTGCCAAATCCCATTAAATGGCATCTCTTTTGTTATGCTTTTTAGCAAATAATAAAGAATAAACTATGGCATTCATTGATTACTACAAAGTGATGGGCATCCCCAAAGATACCCCACAAAAAGATATAAGAACGGCATACAGAAAGCGTTCCAAACAATTTCATCCCGACCTTCACCCCGACGACCCAAAAGCGAAGGCGAAGTTTCAGATGCTGAACGAGGCATACGAAGTGCTGAACGACCCTGAAAAGCGCAGCAAGTACGACCAATACGGCGAGAACTGGAAGCAAGCGGAGCAGTTCGGCGGCTTCGGCGGTTTTGGTGGTGGCAACACAGGAGGCGGTTCGCCATTCGACGGATTTAGTTTCAACATGGGAGGCGGTGGCGGAATGAGCGACTTCTTCCAAGAACTGTTTGGCAGCATGGGCATGGGCGGAGGTCGCAGAAGGACAAGCGCACGTCGCAGCGCCGAGCCGTCAGAAACAGAAGCGCACGCTCAGATTGACGTGTGGACAGCAATGCTTGGCGGCGAACTCATCCTCAGCACATCATTCGGCAAGTTCAAACTGAAAGTTGCCCCGGGAACTCAGCCGGGCAAAAAAGTGCGTCTGAAAGGCAAAGGAGGAACAAAGAGCGACGGCACGCCAAAAGACCTCATCATCGTGTTCGACGTGAAAATCCCCGAGACATTGACAGAACATCAAAAGACACTGCTGGAACAGGCTCGCAGAGGGTAAAAGCACACGCCGCTCACCACAAACTCACACACCGTTCAGCGCAATTGCGCTGAACGGTGTTTCGTTTTCCCTATACACGACGCATGGCTGACGGTGTCAGAAGTTGTAGGAAAGTCCAAGCGTGAAGTATTCGGTAAATTGGAAAAATCCGAGGTTGCGGTCGTAGTATTCATGGCTGCGGTTATCGTCGAAACGCCACAGCGTGTAAATCTCGCTCGAAATGTACTTGTTGAACTGGAAAGAAAAAACATTTTCCAATTCCGCTTCAACATATTCGTAAGAAGTGAAGTAATAACTGCGACACTTCCACGTCAAGCCCTTAACGATTGTAAACTTGGCATTCACCTCAATCTTCGAACCGAAGTCCTGCTGGAAATTGTGATGCTTCATGTGGTAAGCAGAAATAATCGTCTCATCATCCACTCCAATATATCGCATCTTGTAAGACAGCGGCAACAGCGTGACAGCCAATGTGTTGCCATTAGGCAGCGACGGCTTGTAGTCCATACCAATAGACATATAACCGTCAAGGGGAGCAAGGAACTTTGAATACGCCTTGCGGTCATTGCTCTTGTATCCCGGCATAAACTGGGTGTTGGCTTCCACTGCGACAGTGTAATACCACGATTTAGCGGCTTTCACGCCCAATTTCGAGGAAAAATATATCTTGTCATTGTTAGTCATATAGCGGTGGCAAGTGTCAGAAGTCGCAGTGACAAAACCCAGTCGCATGTCGAGAGTGTTATCCCACTGCACCCACCGCTTGTCGTCATATTTCAATCCCAGCACAAGGTTCGACATCAGTGTCACGTTGTTGTTGCCTCCCTTATACCAATTCTCCGAGAAGTAGTTCTGCGTGAACTGCAAGGCGAACTTCCCCGATTTCGACCAGAAATTAGGCTTCTCGATGTGCAGTTCCACATCGACGTTATCCACCACCTCCACAACATCCTTTATCTCATCCGCCTTGTCATATATGCTCTCTAAATCATCTGTATTCACGCCCGCTATATCAGCAGGAGAAACGATGTTCTCACTGTCAATCTGCGAATCGTGATAGTTAAAAAGATTAGGATTGTTGACGTATGTGTCAAACAGCACAGCACTGATAGCGGAGTTAAGGGCGTCACGATACGCCGACCCCGATGTTTCTGACAATCTGTCATCGCTTTCCGGCAACGCATAGTCCAAGCGGAATTTGTCAGACATGGCAGAACTGTAATACACGCCCGAGCCAATCAGCCTGTACATATATGGTGACAAAGTGACATTCTCCGCCGACTCTGACACTGCGTCAGTAGCCCTACGCGAAGCCGCCTGCATTGCACCCTTATACTTCTCCACAATCGTTGCCGCCTGTCGAGAATAAGGCGTAGCCCTCTGCGCCTTGGCGGAAATGGATACCGCAAGACACGCTATTATATATATATAATGTATAGATTTAACCATAAAGCATACAAATTTCGTACAAAATTAGGCATTTTACAGATAAATCGCAAATGAAACGGCATTTTCAAAGAGAAAAATTTCCTCCATTCGCAGAAAAGCACTAAATTTGCAATCCAAAAGCGTGTTAAGAACACTTCATTGCACAAAAAGACAATAAACAATAATTATAAACAACTAAATTTTCAACAACTATGCCAAACGGTAAAAAGAAAAAAAGACACAAGATCTCTACTCACAAGCGCAAGAAGAGACTGAGAAAGAATCGTCACAAGAGCAAGTAACAGTTGAGAAACTGTTTTGTTCCACAGACGGCAGAACAAAGAACAAACCCTACAGATGAACCTTCCCCTAAAAAGGGTGTCGCTGCACGGTTTGTTCTTTTTCTGTAAGTAGCAAAACACACTTAAACACAACAGGTAAGCAAAAATGACCAGCGAACTCATCATCGATGTTCAGCCGAAGGAGGTCACCATTGCCCTGCTCGAAGACCAGAAACTCGTTGAGTTCCAGAAAGAAGGTCAAGACAGCAAATACTCCGTAGGCAACATCTACGCCGGGAAAGTGAAGAAAATCATGCCGGCACTCAATGCTTGTTTCGTCGATGTAGGTCATGAACGCGAGGCATTTCTGCACTACCAAGATTTAGGCACGCACTTTCTCTCGCTTGAGAAATACGTGCGGCAGGTGGCAAGCGACCAAAAGAAACTTGCGCCAATGGCAAAGGCTGTACAGAAGACACAGCTGGAGAAGATAGGAAGCATTCAAGACGTGCTGGAACTGGGGCAGGAGGTTATAGTGCAAATCACCAAAGAGCCTATCAACACAAAAGGACCCCGGCTGACAGGCGAAATCTCCTTCGCAGGACGCTTTCTGGTGCTGATACCATTCGACGACAAAGTGAACGTAAGTTCAAAAATCAAGTCGAAGGAAGAACGCGCACGTCTGAAACAACTCATTCAGAGCATCAAACCAAAGAATTTCGGAGTAATCGTCAGGACCGTTGCAGAAGGCAAGCGAGCCGTAGAACTGAACAACGAACTAAACCTGCTCATCGAGTCATGGAACGATAGCCTCGTGAAAATTCAAAAAGCAGCAAGTCTGCCAGTACTTGCACACGAAGAAACTGGCCGTACCGTCTCCATGCTGCGCGACCTCTTCAACCCCTCCTACGAGAGCATCCACGTCAACAACGAGGAAGTATTCAAAGAGGTAAAGAGATACGTCAGCCTCATTGCCCCCGAGTGTGAATCAATAGTAAAACTCTACAAAGGCACAGCGCCAATCTTCGACAACTTCGGAGTGACGAAGCAGATAAAGTCGGGAATGGCACGCACCATTAGCTACAAGCACGGCGCATACCTCATCATCGAGCGCACGGAAGCAATGCACGTCATCGACGTCAACTCAGGCAACCGCAGCCGAGGGCTGGACAACCAAGAGGACAACGCAATAACCGTCAACATGGGCGCGGCAGAAGAGATAGCCCGGCAGTTGCGACTGCGAGACATAGGCGGAATTATAGTCATCGACTTCATCGACATGGACAAGGCGGAGAACCGACAGAAACTCTACGAACACATGACCGAACTGATGAAGAACGACCGCGCCAAGCACAACATCCTGCCACTCAGCAAGTTCGGACTGATGCAAATCACACGCCAGCGAGTGCGGCCAGCCATAGAGGTGCAAGTAGAGGAAGTTTGCCCAACGTGCTTCGGAAAAGGCAAAATCAGTTCATCAGTACTGTTCGCAGACACACTCGAAAACAAAATAGACTACATAGTCAACAATCTTGGTATAAAGAAGTTTAGGCTCTATGTCAACCCATACGTTGAGGCCTTCATAAACAAAGGATTTATCAGCCTTTATTCAAGGTGGAAAATGAAGTACAGCCTCGGCATGAAGATTATTCCAAGCCAAGAACTCGGTTTCCTCCAGTACAAATTCATCGACCCCAAGGGCGAAGAAATCATCATGCTGGAAGAGGCGGAAACGAGATAACAGGCACACTTATCCACTGGCAAGAGCATTCTTCGCAACATTTTGACTTGCATAACCAACACACAGCGAGGGGGAGGATTAACCATAAATCCTCCCCCTCGCTGTGTATATGCACAACAAACCGCAAGCATCATCTCACGACAGCCGCCAAAGCCAGCCCTCGAAAGCCGCAAGCATCATCCCACGACAATACTCGCCCTATACAATATCTGTTTATTGTCATCCATCCCACTCAGCCGCATGCATCATTAAAATATAAGTTATGTTTTATAAAATTTAAGTTTAATTTTACAAAATATAGG
>JAFLUT010000140.1 GCA_022508665.1 Prevotellaceae bacterium
AACTTCGGAACAGGGTAGACAACGGTATCTCATCCTCCTCAAACATCGGTGAGAATACTTTAAGTCTACTAGCCTTACCTGTATTGTGATAATCCGCTATGGCTCTACCCATTGGGTCATTATTTCTGTTCATATTTTATTGTTATCTTGTCATTTATCCATTTGCAGAACAAAGATAATCATAAATATATTACAAAGTATATAAACAGAACATTATTTTGTATAAAAACAAACAAGTCTATTTTACATGCACTTCTTTTCCGTTGAGAATAAGTTACTATATATTTAGAGAAACTAAGAAAGCAGATTCTCAAGTACATAAAAAAGTAGCCACTTTTTCAAAATACCAAAAGTGGCACCTATTTGGCACCTGAAAAGTGAGTTTGTGAGATGATTTTAGGGATATTTTGCGATATTGTTTGAGGATGAGACAAATATAATTTTCAGCCACAAAAACGAAGCAAACACCTAAATCCCTCAATCTCCCATATACAAAAAACTCCCATAACCCACGAAGGATTACGGGAGATTTTATTATTGTAACTATCTATAAAACAGTCGATTACTTATTCAGAGCGAGTGACACATTTACGGCACAAGCGACTGTACAGCCTACCATTGGATTGTTACCGATGCCAAGGAAGCCCATCATCTCAACGTGTGCTGGAACTGATGAAGAACCTGCGAACTGAGCGTCGGAATGCATGCGGCCGAGAGTGTCCGTCATACCGTATGATGCTGGACCTGCTGCCATGTTGTCTGGGTGGAGGGTACGACCTGTGCCACCACCAGATGCTACTGAGAAGTATGGCTTGCCTGCGAGGACACGCTCCTTCTTGTATGTACCTGCTACTGGGTGCTGGAAGCGAGTTGGGTTTGTAGAGTTACCTGTGATAGAAACATCTACATTCTCCTTCCAGAGGATTGCTACACCTTCGCGAACATCGTCAGCACCGTAGCAGTTCACCTTAGCGCGTGGGCCATCAGAGTATGCCTTCTCCTTTACCACTTTGAGTTCGCCAGTGAAATAGTCGAACTTGGTCTGAACGTATGTGAAGCCGTTGATACGAGAGATTATCATGGCTGCGTCCTTGCCAAGACCGTTGAGGATACAACGGAGTGGCTTCTGACGAACCTTGTTTGCCATTTCTGCAATCTTGATAGCACCCTCAGCAGCAGCGAATGACTCGTGACCTGCGAGGAATGCGAAGCACTCTGTCTCTTCGCGGAGGAGACGAGCAGCGAGGTTACCGTGACCGATACCTACCTTGCGGTCGTCAGCCACAGAGCCTGGGATGCAGAATGCCTGCAAACCGATACCGATAGCCTCGGCAGCATCAGCAGCGTTCTTACAGCCCTTCTTGATAGCGATAGCCGAACCTACAACGTAAGCCCACTTAGCGTTCTCAAAGCAGATGCGCTGAGTCTCTTCGCAAGTGAGATATGGGTCGAGACCTGCCTTCTCGCAGATTTCGTTAGCCTCTTCGATAGAGGAAATGCCGTTTTCGTTCAGAGCAGCGAGAATCTGCTTGATACGACGGTCTTGTGACTCGAATTTCACTTCTCTAATCATTGTTCTTTCCTCCTTATTCTTTACGTGGATCAATAGATTTAACAACTCCCTGCTCTGGCTTTGTGCGGCCGTAAGTGCCTGTCACGCTCTTGAGAGCCTCATTAGCGTCCATGCCTTTCTTCACAGCTTCCATGAACTTGCCCATGTGAACATATTCATAGCCGCACACCTCGTCGTCCTTGTCGAGGAACATCTTTGTGATGTAGCCCTCTGTCAACTGGAGGTAGCGAGTACCCTTCAGCTTAGTGCCATAGAGTGTACCGCACTGAGAAACGAGACCCTTGCCGAGGTCTTCGAGACCTGCACCGATTACGAGACCGCCCTCAGAGAATGCAGACTGTGTGCGTCCGTAAACAATCTGAAGGAACAACTCACGCATTGCAGTGTTGATAGCGTCGCACACGAGGTCTGTGTTCAGAGCCTCGAGGATAGTCTTGCCCGGCAAAATCTCAGATGCCATAGCGGCAGAGTGAGTCATGCCTGAGCAGCCGATTGTCTCAACGAGGCACTCCTCGATGATACCTTCCTTCACGTTCAGCGAGAGTTTGCAGCAACCCTGCTGTGGAGCGCACCAGCCAATGCCGTGTGTCATGCCAGAAATGTCCTTGATTTCCTTAGCCTGTACCCACTTACCCTCTTCTGGGATAGGAGCCGGTCCGTGGTTAGGGCCTTTGGCTACGCAGCACATTTCCTGTACTTCTTTAGAATAAACCATAACTTAAAAACTTTTATGTTGTTAATAAAACTGTTGTGTAGTCTTTCCGTGTCTGCCTTCTCCGATAGAGATTTGGCTCCACAAATATCTACTTTATGCAAAAGTAATAAATAAAAACAACAAGAGAGAAAAAAAACACGAAAATGTTTCCACTCAGCAGTTTTTTTTGAAAAAAAGCACCATGAAAAACCTATTTTTTAGAAGTCTGTTTTACGATGCCATACGCTATGGTTATTTCTGTAGGCGCACACGGCATGTTGAAATGCATACGTTGCTTGCATGCTGTGTCTTAAAAGCCTTTTTCCTGTCCAAAACGACAACGGCAGACCTCTGAAACGCCCTGCCGTTCACGATTACAATAGTCAGCCGTGACAAATTAT
>JAFLUT010000141.1 GCA_022508665.1 Prevotellaceae bacterium
TTTATTTCCATGAATTTTTTGGAATAACTTTGCAGCCAGAATTTTAATTTCAAATAATTATGGAAAATATTGTTGTATTAAACGAAGATCAGTTTGTGGATGTTATCTACAAAACGGTCAGTCGATGTCTCGATGAGAGAATGGTCAACGCTCTTGTGAATAAGTCAGAAGAAGATGGCTTTTACGATCGTGATGAGTTGTGTAACCTATTACACATTACTTATCCAACTCTTTGGCGTATTGAAAAGAAAGGATTATTGAAAAGTCATAAGATTGGCAGGAAGAATCTATACTCCAAACAAGAGGTTAACCAACTGATGAAGTCTGGAAAGTTGGCAAAATATAACCATCAAAAATAAGAGCATATGGAAACTTTTACACAAGGTCTTATTAATGAATTTGCGAATATGCAGACTGTTTTTGAGCCGAATACTAACGTTTCAGACGAAATCACGGGGGAGATGTTGCTTAACAAAAATATTCAGGAAATACCTTCTTTGTTGGAACCATTGTTGCCAAAGGTTGGATTAGCATGTTTGGCGGGAAGTTCTGATACAGGAAAATCTGCATTCCTTCGTCAGTTATCCATGTCTGTATCTGCTGGAACATCATCATTTATGGGAATGCCATTAAAGACAACCCATCAAAGTGCAATATATGTATCAACGGAAGATGATGAGACAGCTAACGCCTATTTGATAGGAAGGCAAAACAAGGCACTCGGCATGTCGCCAAACAGTTTATGTGGACTACGTTTCCTTTTTGAAAGTGATAGTCTTGTAGAAGAACTCGACAGACGACTGACCATACGCCCCGCAGATTTAGTTATTGTAGATTGTTTCTCTGATTTATATACAGGCAGTATGAATGAAAGCAACCAAGTACGCTTATTTTTGAATCAATATTCACAGTTGGCTAATCGCCACCAATGCCTGGTGATTTTCTTGCACCACTGTGGCAAACGGACGGAAAACTTCATTCCCAGTAAACATAACCTTTTAGGTAGCCAGGCTTTTGAGGCAAAGATGCGTTTGGTGTTGGAACTAAGGAACGATCTCGCAGATATTGCCTATAAACATCTATGCTGCGTGAAAGGAAACTATCTGGCTGCTGAATACAAAACAGAGTCCATAAAATTGCAATTCTCCCAATATCTGACTTTTAATGAGACGGGAGAGCGTGTCCCATTCGAAAACCTAATTCCAATTTCTTCTGATAATGAAGCAAAATATGAAACCATTATACAGTTAAAGGAAGATGGTCTTACCCTTGATGAAATTGCCAAGAAAATTGGCTATAAGGACAAATCTGGTGTTTCTAAGTTCATCAGCAGATACGAACAGAATAAACGGAAATAGTATGGATAGCTATAATTATCAGGCTTTAGTGAACGAAGTCGTCCGCAGAGGCATCAATATGTTTGAGTCTTTCGATGATTGGACGAAGGGCGCACTTGCTCTTGCAGATCTTGGGGAGGATGGACGCTGCTTGTTTAAGGCAATCAGCAGCCTAAGTGATAAATACCGTGAGTCTGAGAATGACTATAAATTCAGTCATGCCCTTCGCACAAGAGGGAGCATCAGTATTGCCTCCTTCATCTATATGTGCAAGTGCCATAATATTGATACAACCAAGTTCTATGTAAAGGATTCGGTGCCACTTGTTCAGGACTTCCCTAAGGTAATGAAACGTGAGCCGATAAATACAGCCTGCATCGAGATACCAAAGGAGCATATGCGTAAAAGCCTTGTTGGAAATATGGATTCTGATTTTGTTTGCTTTCTGAAAACCTTGGTGGAGGATATTGACCGTGTTGCAGAAATAATCCAAGACTATCAGGTTGGGGCGACACCAGACCATCATGTCATCTATTGGTATATGGACCAAGAAGGACTCGTGCGCTATGGAAAAATCATGGCTTACGACAAGAACGGTCATCGTGAGCATTCTTTCTTTCCTAAAAGCATTCCCTGTGAACTTGCCAAACAAGGGCAGTTGCCATCCAGTTACATCATTAAAAAGACTCTGTTTGGAGAACATCTCCTTGCAAAGCCAGAGAATCATGCCAAGACCGTCGGTATAGTCGAAAGTGAGAAATCTGCTATCATTTGCTCACTTTGCATGCCTGATATATTATGGATGGCAACGGGCTCTATGAATAATATGCAACAAGAGAGGTTTGAGGCGGTCAAGAACCGAAAGGTTATTTTATACCCTGATACAGATGAGAAATCGGAGGCGTTCAAACGATGGGATGCCAAGGCGAAGGAACTAAACATGGCAGGGTGGAATATTCACACCAGCAATTATTTGGAAATGATGGCAACACCCGACCAGCGCAAGCAAAAGATTGACATTGCAGACCTCTTGATATATGATTTGCAAAATAGAAAGTTAAATACATCAAAAGTGGGCTGGCATAGATAATATTTTCTTTATGGGAGGTGGGGCACAGCAGCCTTATTTCCGCATCTAATTCATTCAATCCTATGAAATATACTAACATCAGATACAGCACTACACTCAATGCTGCTCAGTTAGATTACCTGTCAGATGAGTGTCAGGACATCAATCGAATGATGTGCTTTAAGACCTT
>JAFLUT010000142.1 GCA_022508665.1 Prevotellaceae bacterium
ACCTATGACCTCCAGATTATGAGTCTGTTGCTCTAACCAACTGAGCTACAAGTCCGATGTTTGTGTATGGTTGTGCTACCAGGATTCGAACCTGGGCTGAGAGAACCAAAAACTCTAGTGCTAGCCATTACACCATAGCACAATCCTCTAAGCGTTCGGTTAACAGGAGGTCGGGAACTTGGGGAAGTACCTTGTGGACATCGGCTATGAGATAGCCAAAGTACACTCCTGTTGCGAATGCGACTGCAAAGTTAGGGCTTTATTTTGTATTTCCAAAGAGTTTTTGAAAAAAATGAGTAAAAAAATCTTTTTCTTTTGCCTTTGTTGAGAAATATGTGTAACTTTGCATACATTCTAACCTTTGGAAAGGTCTAATTTTCAGTTTTGATGGCAAAAGAAAAACCACAAATACATAACAAACGCAGAAATAAAATACGCCTGCACCACGAAGGCAAACACACATTGCTCTACACGGGTTTGCTTGGGGCGTTAATCATCGGGTTGGCGTGGCTGTCAAGAGGCACGCTGGCGTGGGGTTCATACATTATTATATCAGGAGTGCTTGTCGTGTACGGCATTCTGCTGAACTTTTTCCGCTGCCCTGTCAGGATGTTTAACGGGCCAACGACGAAGACGGTTGTGGCACCTGCCGATGGGCATGTGGTGGTGATAGAAGAGGTTGATGAAGAGGAGTATTTTCACGACAAGAGGCTGATGGTTTCTATCTTCATGAGCCTGACGAATGTGCATGCCAACTGGATTCCATGCGAAGGAACAGTCGTAAAGGTAGACCACCACAACGGCAACTTTATGAAAGCGTATCTGCCCAAAGCAAGTACGGAAAACGAGCGTTCTATGGTGGTCATCCGCACCCCTCATGGTGACGAAATCATGGCACGGCAGATAGCGGGTGCGGTGGCTCGTCGCATTGTCACTTATCCCAAAGTTGGGGAAGAATGTTACATTGACGACCACATGGGTTTCATCAAGTTCGGCAGCCGTGTAGACGTATATCTTCCAATCGGAACAGAAGTTTTGGTAAAGATGAACCAAGCCACAGTGGGCAACGAGACGGTTATTGCACGTTTAAATTGATGAGTGGCTGCATGATTGGTATTGCTACTCAATTATTTATATTATTATACATTAAACATCATCTATTTTTGTATACATGAAGAAACACATTCCTAACACCATAACCTGTTGCAATCTTATTTGCGGATGTATAGCGACTTATTGTGCATTTCATCACGGTCATCAGATAGCATTCATTTTCATCTTGCTCGGTGCGTTTTTTGATTTCTTTGACGGCATGACAGCCCGCGCCCTTGGTGTCAGCGGTCGCCTTGGAGTTGAACTCGACTCGCTTGCCGACTGCGTAACTTTTGGCGTCGCTCCATCGGCAATGCTATTCACGTTGTTCAACCACGTTGCATACCCTTCATTCATGGGCAATGAGTTCTTCTTTAATGTGATGCCTTTTACAGCATTCATCATGGCAGCATTCTCCGCTCTGCGCCTTGCAAAGTTCAACATTGACGAACGGCAGCACACCGAGTTCATCGGCATGCCCACTCCTGCCAACGCAATCTTTTGGGGAGCCCTCATTTCCAGCAGCGAAACATGGCTCATCAGCCCACGTTTCAACGCTTTTTTCCTGTTCCTGTTTATGATTTTATTCTGCTGGTTGCTGGTATGCGAAGTACCGATGTTCGCCTTCAAAAGTTTCCCAAAACGCACAGGCAAGTGGAAAGTCATTTATTTGTGCATTGCGGCAGGATTGCTGATAGGCGGTGCTATAGTAGGTGCAACAGACGAAGGCATAACAGTATGGCAGGGATTGAGTCGTGGAGCGGCTGTTTGTATAGGACTTTATGTCATAATATCCATAGTGGCATCATTATTGCCAAAAGAAGACTGAGTAAATAGTTTTTCTTAATATAGTTGTATGGCATCAATACTGTTCATATTATTGATTTTCGTTTTTGTTATAATCATAGTTTTGCTATCCCTTAGCACATACATCCTCAGCGCGCTGTTTGGAGGCTTTATGAACCTCAAAAACATCTTCTATCGGGTTATGGGGTGGAATAGTGATAACGCACAGACCACCTCTGCAAAATCAACATCCAGCCAAACAGCATCGCACACATCTTCCAATAACACAAAAGGGCAAAATAAAATTTTTGACCACGGCGAAGGAACATACATTGATTTTGAGGAAGTGAAATGACAAATGCTGACGGAACTTAAAAGTCGGTAGCAGTAAGCCCCTAAAGATTATAGCATTTATGGGTGAAAGTCGACAGCGGCTACCACGAAAAGTAAACAGCAGTTTAGGTCAAAAGTAGATAGCCGTTGCCATCAAAAGTGGACAACGACTGGGCGAACTAGGAGGCAACCGTTGGCATAGATAATCTGCATTGGCTGACTATTATAATTTGTCACGGCTGACTATTG
>JAFLUT010000143.1 GCA_022508665.1 Prevotellaceae bacterium
CCTCCTGCGTAGTTTACATATTCTCCTTTTACAGTGGCAAGGGCGTAGGTGCCATCGCCCTGTGCGACGAGGAAGACAGGCGTGCCTTCTTCAGCAATCCTTATGCCCTCCTCCATGTTGAGGCGGAATGTACCCTCTGATGTGGTGAGGGAGAGGAGATAAGCCTGGTCTGCGACAGGCAGTGTCATTGCAGGCGCAAATGCAGCCACAGCAGCGTTGAGCGCCTCAATAGCATCCTCTGCAGCCTCCTTCGACTCAGCAGCATCGTAAGCAGCCTGCGCCGCAGCGATAGCCCGTGTGAGTGGAGCCATCTCCGCCTCTGGATATTGGAAAAGACCATTACCAACGTTATATTTGCCAGCCTCTGCCCGAGCAGCAGCAAGCGCCTTGTCGAGATTGGCAAGCGCCAACTCAATGGAAGCATCCCCTGCCACCTCATAAAGCACGAAACCATCAAATTTTGCACCTTCATTCCAACTCATTCGCACACCGACAAAATAGCTCTCGGCTGTAAACACACACTTCGTCTGCGACCAGTCGGTAGAGACGGTTTTTGCACCCTGCGGCCATTCAAACTCCTTGATGACACCATTCTCCGTGTGTGCATCAGTCATTTTGAAGAGAGCATTGTATTGATAGTTTTCTGCATTAGGAGATTTGCCGCTTGTATATACAGAAAAATAATACGTCTTGCCAGGCACCACACTCACCGACTGGCGGATTGAGGTCTCGCTATCTTTGCCGGCAGCGTAAGTTGTAATGTATGCACCTCCATCATAGCCGCCCTGTTCTGGATAAACGAAATTGTAAAGAACAGCATCAGTTTCATACCCTACAGTCTTCCAGCCATCCACGCCGTTGTCAAACGAACCATTTACAAAGAGGTTTTCGCTCTTGACGTCATACACGATGCCATCAACGACAACAGTATTAGGGAACTGCACCAGACGGAAGTCCGAGAACGACATCCATTGGTGTATGGCAGAAGCGACTCCCCTCACTCCGATGCTCACCGTAGCCGCTTTCTGAAGTTCGAACTCTACCGAGGTTCGCTCCCATCCGTTGTCGAACAGACCACCGCTGGGACCTATGTGCGCCATCTCCGCCGTTACATCTCCTGCAAACAGGGTCATCGCCACGTCAACCTCAGAGCGTCCCATTGCAGTGAGCAGGTAGCGTCCCGCAGGCAAAGCTATATCCTGCTTAAAGGTAACATCCCATGCCGAAGCCCCCCAGTTGCCACCGTCGAAATACCTGTGCGTAGCGTTGCCACTGTCGTCAGTCCAAGGCTGGTCATCACGAAAACCGATACTGCCGCCAGAGCCTTCACCCAACACAGTCTTCCACACGGCAGAGTTTATTGTCTCTTCAGCCTTCGGGTTCTTTATGTAGTTTGTCATGTCTGTCGCCCCGGGGCAGCCCTCAAGCATGGAGTGCGACTCAGCATACTGACGGTATGCCTTCAGCAGAGCCTCCGCTTTCTGCGCCGCATCTTCAGGGCTCGTTGCCACTGCAGCCATTGCCTCCTGTGCCGCATTCTTCGCGTCTTCAGAGGCGTATGGGTATGTGCGGTCTGCCACAAGTTCCTTTGCCGACTTTAAGTCACCATTTATATCACCATCGTCACCACCGCCATCAGAAATCGGATAAATATTCTTGAATTGAGACCACGGAGATGCATTTTTATATTTATCTAAAGCAGATTGGGGTACATAAAGTTCGGCTGTATTTAGAGGTACTCTAAAGAAAACTAAATAACCAGTCGCTGGAGGATTTTCTGCATAACATACTACACGTGTCAAGGATGAGCAACTATTGAAAGCATACTCGCCAATGCTCTTCACGCTCTCTGGAATAGTAACAGAAGTAAGACCAGAGCACTCAAAGAAAGCATAATCGCCAATGCTCGTCACGCCCTCGGGAATAGTCACAGAAGTAAGACCATAGCACCACCAGAAAGCATAACCGCCAATGCTCGTCACGCTATTGGGAATAGTCACAGAAGTAAGACCATAGCACCAACAGAAAGCATACTCGCCAATGCTCGTCACGCTATTGGGAATAGTCACAGAAGTAAGACCAAAGCAATTCTCGAAAGCAGCCCTGCCAATGCTCGTCACGCTATTGGGAATAGCCACAGACTTAAGACCTTCGCAAGAATCGAAAGCAGCCCTGCCAATGCTCGTCACGCTATTGGGAATAGTCACAGAAGTAAGACCAGAGCAACCATAGAAAGCATACTCGCCAATGCTCGTCACGCTATTGGGAATAACAAGTTCCGTGACTTCCTTTCCAC
>JAFLUT010000144.1 GCA_022508665.1 Prevotellaceae bacterium
CCGACCCTCTGCTTGTAAGGCAGATGCTCTGAACCAGCTGAGCTAAACGCCCTTTGTTGGTCGGGATGACACGACTCGAACGTGCGACCCCTTGGTCCCAAACCAAGTATACTACCAACTGTACTACATCCCGATTTTCAACTGCTTAGGCAGGCTCTTTTCTCAAAAGCACTGCAAAGGTACGACTTTCCTACAAAACTACAAAACAAAACCCAACTTTTTTTCGACAAGATGAAAAAATTGAGGTGAAAACATAAAAAAAGAGTTTGTCCACTCAATCTTTTTGGTGCTTTGGGTATTTTTCTCGCCAAACCTTTCGCACTGTTGTGCTTTTTGAGAATATACGATTACCATAAGAAACAATAGTAAAAAACGCTATAAAAACCTGAAATGATTTGTGTATGTCATTTATAATATCTACCTTTGCATGCAATAAAATCAAAAACTCTATGTCATCATTTATTGCAGATAAAGTTGTGATGGAAGGCTTGACCTACGATGACGTGCTGCTCATTCCGGCATATTCGCAGGTGCTTCCACGAGAAGTTTCACTCAGTACAAAATTTTCACGCAACATCGAACTGCGCATTCCGTTTGTGACTGCGGCGATGGACACTGTGACCGAAGCGCCAATGGCGATTGCCATTGCTCGTGAGGGAGGTATCGGTGTGATACACAAGAACATGAGCATCGAGGAGCAGGCTCGGCAGGTGGCTATCGTGAAGCGTGCGGAGAACGGCATGATTTATGACCCTGTCACTATCAAGCGTGGCTCGACAGTGGCTGACGCCCTCGAGATTATGGCGGAGTATCACATCGGCGGAATACCCGTGGTGGATGATGTGAACACGCTGGTGGGCATCGTGACCAACCGCGACCTGCGTTTCCAGACAGATATGAGCAGGAAGATTGATGAGGTGATGACCAAGGACAATCTTGTCGTTACTCATCAGCAGGCAGATCTCGACAGCGCATCGCGCATTCTGCTCGAGCATAAGATTGAGAAACTGCCCGTGGTGGATGCCAATAATAAATTGATAGGTCTCATCACATACAAGGACATAACGAAGGCGAAGGACAAGCCTATGGCATGCAAGGACTCGAAGGGCCGCTTGCGTGTGGCAGCAGGTGTGGGTGTGACAGCCGACACTTTCGAGCGTATGGAGGCTCTTGTCAAGGCTGGTGTCGACGCTATTGTGATAGACACTGCTCATGGTCACTCGAAGGGCGTGATTGAGAAGGTGCGTGAGGCAAAGCAGGCTTTCCCTGACGTGGACATTGTGGTGGGAAACATCGCTACTGGCGAAGCGGCGAAGGCGCTTGTTGAGGCAGGGGCAGACGCTGTGAAGGTGGGCATCGGTCCCGGTTCTATCTGCACAACCCGTGTGGTTGCAGGTGTGGGCGTTCCTCAGTTGACAGCCGTCTATGACGTGGCGCAGGCGCTTGCAGGTACAGGCGTGCCACTCATTGCCGACGGCGGTCTCCGCTATTCGGGCGACGTCGTGAAGGCGCTTGCCGCAGGAGGATATTCTGTGATGATAGGCTCTCTCGTGGCAGGAACGGAGGAGGCTCCGGGCGAGACAATCCTTTTTAATGGCCGTAAGTTCAAGAGTTACCGTGGCATGGGTTCGCTCGAGGCAATGGAGAACGGCTCGAAAGACCGCTACTTCCAGAGCGGCGTGACGGAGGCGAAGAAACTCGTACCCGAAGGCATTGCTGGTCGTGTGCCATACAAGGGAACGGTGCAGGAGGTTGTCTATCAACTCGTTGGCGGACTGCGTTCCGGCATGGGCTATTGCGGCGCTGCCAGCATTGAGGAACTGCACAACGCCAAGTTCACTCGCATCACTAACGCAGGTGTGCTTGAGAGTCATCCGCACGAGGTCATAATTACAAGCGAAGCGCCTAATTACAGCCGTCCTCAGTAAGACTGGAACATGCTTGGTTTAAGTCTGAAACATGCTTAAATTAAGATTGAAGCGTACTTAATTAAAGACTGAAACATATTTGATTAAAGTTTATATGGAACGATATGCAGCCGCAACAGGTTGTGTATCGTTCCTTTTTTATTCATGGCAAAGCGTCTGAGGTCTTTGCCTTCCGGCGCTTACGAAAACACTCATTCTCTGTCCGCAATGACGACGGCAGACCTCTGAAACTCCCTGCCGTTCACGATTACAATAGTCAGCCGTAACAAATTATAA
>JAFLUT010000145.1 GCA_022508665.1 Prevotellaceae bacterium
ACGATTATAATTTGTCACGGCTGACTATTGTAATCGTGAACGGCAGGGCGTTTCAACGGTGTACTGTTGTCGTTCTGGACAGTAAAAGGGAAGTTTGGACGACGCTAAACTGTTTAATATGAACTCGACAAACTTCAGACGACCATCAATATCTTTTCGTTGAACTGACGCAAGGTCGCATGTGGCGTCAAAACAAACGTTTGTCATTTTCTTCCGAAGTCAGCAGGTATTTCACCCCATTCATCGGTTGGCCATTTGATGATAGGGTTAGAGTATTTGTTTTCTTTCAGCCACTTTTCTGCACGTTCTATCAATTGGTGAAGTGCCTCCGTCTTTGCGTTGCGTTGCAGAGTAGTTTTGCATTGCTTTTTCTTTACCCATAGTTGGGCGTTCACACTATCGCTGTATATGGGCATATTTTCCAATCCTTTTTGTTTCAGCAGAGCCAATCCATGCACAATGGCAAGGAACTCGCCTATGTTGTTTGTTCCATACACAGGACCATAATGGAAAATCTCTTTGCCTGTCCGCAAGTATACGCCGCGGTACTCCATTTTTCCGGGATTGCCGCTGCATGCTGCGTCTACGGCAATGGCTTCGTTAATAGCGGCATCAGGCAGCGTGAATGTTTTTTCTGTGTTAGTAGATGTCTTTGTAGGCGTTTTGTGGGATGATGCCGTTTCTGTTGATTGCTCCATTTCTTTTGATGCGCCAATGGATTTTGAATCGTTTGCCATATACGCTTCATACCCAATCTCAAATGCTTCTTCCGCCTCCTCTACCGTCTTAAATGACTTGTATTTTGCCCCTGAATATCCGCTCACAGCCTTTTGGCATGCCTCCCAAGAGGTATACACTCCATCCTCAACACCATTCCATACTACATAATACTTCTGTTTTGCCATTTTTCTGTTTTGCTACAAACTTTGCCTACAAAGGTACTGCTTTTCTCCGAGATAGCAAACAAAAAGTGCGTCCGACAACAAATGTCGGACGCACCTCTCTTATTTATTATGAAAACTTTCTGAGTTCGTTTGCTTAGAGTTGTGGACCTGCTGCTACGAGAGCCTTACCAGCCTCGTTTGTAGTGTACTTGTTGAAGTTCTTGATAAAGCGTGCTGCGAGATCCTTAGCCTTAGTCTCCCACTCTGCTGGGTCAGCATAAGTGTCGCGTGGGTCGAGGATTGCAGGGTTCACGTTTGGCAGAGCAGTTGGAACTTCGAAGTCGAAGTATGGAATCTTCTTTGTCTCAGCCTTGAGGATTGAGCCATCGAGGATAGCGTCGATGATACCACGAGTATCTGGAATAGAGATACGCTTGCCAGTACCGTTCCAACCAGTGTTTACGAGGTATGCCTTAGCACCGCTCTTCTGCATCTTCTTAACGAGTTCCTCAGCATACTTTGTTGGGTGCAACTCGAGGAATGCCTGACCGAAGCAAGCAGAGAATGTTGGAGTTGGCTCAGTGATGCCACGCTCTGTACCTGCGAGTTTTGCTGTGAAACCAGAGAGGAAGTAGTACTGAGTCTGCTCTGGAGTGAGGATAGATACTGGAGGAAGAACTCCGAAGGCATCAGCAGAAAGGAAGATAACATTCTGTGCTGCTGGACCTGCACTCTTGCCAGTAACTTTCTTAACGATGTTGTTGATGTGCTCGATTGGGTAAGAAACGCGAGTGTTCTCAGTAACGCTCTTGTCGTTGAAGTCGATAGTGCCGTCCTCAGCAACAGTCACGTTCTCAAGGAGAGCGTCACGCTTGATAGCGCCGTAGATGTCTGGCTCGTTCTCCTTAGAAAGGTTGATAACCTTAGCGTAGCAACCGCCTTCGAGGTTGAACACGCCCTCGTCGTCCCATCCGTGCTCGTCGTCGCCAATGAGCAAACGCTTTGGGTCAGTAGAGAGAGTAGTCTTACCTGTACCTGAGAGACCGAAGAAGATAGCAGTGTTCTTGCCTTCCATGTCTGTGTTGGCAGAGCAGTGCATAGATGCGATGCCCTTCAGTGGGAGGTAGTAGTTCTGCATAGAGAACATACCCTTCTTCA